>CAZKZX010000095.1:0-6423 GCA_964557335.1 uncultured Methanomicrobia archaeon
GAGGCTCTGGAAAAGGGACATTTCATCATCTATCTGAAAGGAGACAAACTGGAGGGGGCCTACGCATTCACGCGACTTGACACCGGTTGGATGATCGTCAAGAAAAAGGAGGACCACCGCTTGAGCAACGAAATCACCATCTGTGGGCATAGAATCAAAATAACGCACCCCCAGAAAGAGCTTGATACGGGAATATCGAAAGCAGAGCTCGTGGAGTACTATAGAAAAATAGCACCGTTAATGCTGCCCCATATAAGGGATCGACTGGTGTCTATGCTCAGATTTCCTGATGGTGTACACGGCGAGAAATTCTTCCAAAAAAACATACCTGACTATTTTCCTGAGTGGCTTGAGAGCACATGTCTCAAGAATAATGGCAGCACGACCTGTTATACGATCGTTAAGGATGAAGCGGACATCGTTTACCTCGGCAATCAAGTCATCGTTCCACATATCATGGTAACGCGGGCTGACAGACCGGAAATTCCCGACAAAATGCTCTTTGATTTGGATCCCTCTCAACCTGACTTACCGTCGCTTAAGTCAGCGGCACGTAAATTGAAGGACTTTCTTGAAGCTTTGGGGTTCAAATCGTACATAATGACAACGGGGGGCAGAGGTTATCATGTTGCTGTGCCCATTATCCGGGAGCTTGACAACAGCGGCGTTCGAGACTTTGCATCGAAGATAGCTCAAGCCCTCGCACAACATGACGCAACTGTGACGACTGAGCTTATTAAAGAAAAAAGAAAAGGCAGAATCTTCATCGATATTAACAGATTATCTGCGATGCAGACGTCTGTAGCGCCATATGCTGCGCGATCGGAACCAAAACTTCCAATAGCGAGCCCGTTTGTCTGGGACGAGCTGCCTAATATCAACCCAACATCATACACCATCAGGAACTATCCGAAGGAGGATGCTTGGAGAGACTTCTTTGTTAATGCCGTGTCAATAAAGGACACTATTGAAAAACTCACGTGAGCAACCCAGCACGGCCTACTCCTACTACAAGAGTGTACGTAGGGCAGTCGCTCCTTAAGCAGCGAATCAGCGATATATTTGTTGCCAGCCAAAATGATTATCTTGACATCTCTAACGTCAGCAAAACGAACGAGTTGAATTCGCTGAAATCTTGAGTTGTAACAAAGAGAATGTGCTTTAATATGCGATTAATTTACTAGGATACCTTGCTCCGGCATAGTCCTAATTTCACAGCGGCGACGCGGCAGTCGTGCTTCAGTTCTACATAAACGAGGATGTGTGCGCCCTCATCTGCTTTTATTTCTTTTTTATTTTAAAGAGTACGATCTATGTAGCACAGCACACAGTAACTAATAGTAAGGCAAAAAAAAACGAATAGAAAGCAATAGGTATTTATCACCTGAAAGGAATAAGCGAATTCAAATGGAAAATCAACAACTACCTCCGCCCCTGCTGATAATGTTTGCCGGCATCGTTATCGGATTAGTATGGCTGCTGTTCTTGGGATTATGGCTGCTTTTCTATGCAAGCGGTTTCAGCATACTGCAAAACATAGGGATCTTCTTCCTCTCTCTTGTAGTTGTGGCGATATTAGAGACAGCGATCTGGGTCCCGTGGGGAATGAAGCAGATACCCGGTTGGGGAAAGAGCTAACGTGAAGAAACAGCCACGAAAGCAGTCGTAGTTCGGTTTAATAGTTGTGCAGGATGCTGGACGGTATTTGGGCGGTACAAAATACGTATCGTCCACAAATAAGCTTTTTAATAAGGCTTTAAAAGTTTTTATTTTTAAAAAAGAAGGCCACAGATCAAAGTTTACTGTTGCTGTAGACTGTCCTCCCCCCATTTTGAGGTTATCTTGAGGTATTGGCGACACCGCAATATTTAAGGAAGTAAAGCGCGTAAAAAAACGTTCTGAGGATTTGCGCGGCGCGAGAGCAATCGCATATCGGTGCTAAGCGCAACTCCAAACTAAAACTTGATGGACTTCAATAGATCGAGGGCCATCGAGGAGATCGTCGCTATGAATAAGAAATTAGTCTCATTATTATTAGCGTTACTCTTTGCGTTTACCGCCTTTGGCGGGCTCGTGTCAGTTGCTGGAGACAGTGGGTTGCACTTATCACGACACTCCACGTGGCTTGCTGACGGCGGGGGATCTGGCCGTACATCGGGCGGCAGTGCGCCTTTTAGTGAATCCGGTCAGAATGGCTACTACTATAAATCAATCAGCACATCTGCGAACGATCCACAGGCAGGTGGAAGCGGTGTACTAACTCCAGCCCCGCGTGGTTCGCAATCTCATCAATATGATTTTATCGTCCCTGTCAAATGCCCGTTCGGTTTTTTTGAGACCCTCACGAGTCCTGATCCTGGACGTATTGTAGATAAGCATGTGAGTCTGTCGGTATTGGATCCCATCTCCCATCAGTGGGAAAAAATTGGCGAGGGTATAAGTGACGCAAACGGCAATTGCCTGTTTCATAACTTAAAGGAGAACGTTCCTGGAACCTACTATTACAGAGCTAACGTCGAGTGGGACCCCAGCTCGTGGGACCCCGGTCCGGTAAATAAAATTCTTGTAACATACCCCATTATCCTTGTCCATGGCTGGCTCGGATCCGAAGCTGACTGGATTGACATGGAAAAAACGTTTGATGATGCCGGACTTGCCAAAAATCGAGATTATTTCGCATTCACGTATAATGGCTATGATGACCCTCGGAATGCTACCGGTGAGTTGCAGACGTTCGTCGAACAGACAAAAGGTACCATATACAATTTCAGTAAGTCTGATGGCAACGAATATGCGCGTGACGACATCAAGTTCACCGTCGTATGCCACTCGATGGGTGCAATGGTAACTCGCTACTATATGGAAGTGGAGGGGGGAGCTGGAAACGTTGCGCAGTGGATTGGGATTGGCCCTGTAAACCATGGTTCCGCCTTAGCAAATAAAGTTCCAGACTCGCTGCTGTTTCTTTTGAATCCACTGCTCGGAAGACCAGCGGTTCTGCAGCTGAGAACGGACAGCGATACCGTTAAAACCTTGGAGGCCCACCACCTCGCCCCCGGTGTCACGTATCGGGTCATCGTAGGAGATAACAAAAACAATCGTTTTGGGTTCGGATCTGACATTGCTACTTCTAAAGAAGTGAACTCTTTAGGATTACCCGTAGAGATCTATTATATCTTAGTTAAGGGCCAATCGTGGGCGAGCCTGCCGGGTTGCGTGTGCAATCCATTGCCTAAATGGGAAGAGCCTCGGGGATGCTGCTATCTCACCCTGCGTGGTGATGGAGCGGTGGCGAATGTGCAGAGTTGGATCGACAGTGCTGATTTCCGGTCGTACACAGGCCTTGACCATATCGGGTTACTTCGGGACAGAAATGTGACCAATTACGTACTCACTTGCGCTGAGAACCCTAATACGGTGGGGAACAAAGTCAGCTTAGATACCTTTTTATATCCAAACGATCCCGATGCCCCTCACTGAATTACTTTTTGCTCTACACCAAAAGGCAGCAGCAAAGCCGCGATGATAAAAGTGGAAAAATCTCCTTTAAGCAGTATATAACGTCATTCGAAGCTTTCGGACAATATACCGAAGAATACGGATATCAACTTGAACACTTACTCCACATTAGAGAACAACACTTAAAAGAGGGATTTTCGGTCCTGGATATAGGGGGTGGCACCGGATTTTTTGTAAAAGAGTTCCTGGATGAATCGAAAATTAGTGCTTCCAGTTATACTGCCATAGAACCTTCTAAAGAACACGTTGAACGTATAAAGAAAAACTTCCAGGGGCTGCCCCTTGAAATCAACATCCAAAACACTATTTTCACCCCTGAAACAAGTCTTGGCCAGAAATTTGACCTGATTATCATGTCTCATTCATTGTACTGGTTTTTGCCGGACCCGGAACCGTATATTTTGAATGCCCTTAAATATCTGGAAGAAAATGGTGCAATGGTGATTTACCTCCAGACACGCTACAGTGCTTCTCACTTCTTCAATCTTTTATTGGATAACACACTCCCGGAAAACAGGACCCTAATCATAAAATAAATAACTGGACCCTCATGGACATCCTGGACAAAAATAATATTCATTATGAGAATGTCAGCCTACCCGGGACATTTAAAGCGGACACTCTTTGAAAAAAGAAACAAATGGCTTTTAAAAGAGCTTGTATCCTTTTTCCTTTCGGTTGAATTGGAATCTCTCGACTCGAAAACATACCGGCGCGCTGAGGAGGGCCTCAAAATGCTGTCCTATAAGCAGGGTAATGATCTTAAACTTAATTTGGAAGTTGGAGCCATAACTGTGTTTTAAGATATTTCCATATAGGGATGGAGAGACGATCACAAAAGGTATAAAGCACAAGATCGCTCGCAAATAGCCACCAACCGTTTGTCAAAAAGAGCCCATTCTGTGGAGGTCACGACGCTGGTCCGAATCCAGCCCTAGGCCTTTTCTTTTGACTTTTTGTCTCTGAAATGGAGTTATTTTTAAAAATAAGACCTTTTATATCAGAAAATTGAAGATTCGAGGGTTGGGGGGCGAGATTCGTCATTAGTTTTTGCCACAGATTGCAGAACTTTTGAGTGCGGTTGCGCAACTTCTTGCTTCAAGCTCTCACCCGCTACATTATCGCATATAATCACAAATACTGATTACACTGCACATTCTGACTCGTATATTTGGAGAGATCTACTTATGGCTTCAGAATATTGTGGCGGCAGGTGAATTATGGGAAAGGTGATAGTCGGCTTTGAATATTGTTTACCTTTTTTCGATTTTCCTATGTAACGCATAGGCTCGCCGTGATTTGCATTGGTTTAAAATAATTCAGTCTTTCTACCTCTTATAAGCAAGATCGGTTGATCGGAGAGTGTTGTTGGACGCACTTCGGGATTTGTTATTTATGTTGTGTCATTCAACCATTGAATTAAACCGGTAATCTTCTCCTATGACTCTCAACGTTTTTTCTCTAGATCATATGAAAAGGAGCAACGGTAATAGTAGTAGGGTGAACGGCCCTACCGTGACGACCAAGGGTGTAAGCCCCCCAAACAGTGCTTGAAGAGGCGCCAGTAATGCCGCAATAATATCGAATACCATAAATATCTCACCTCCATCATTGCTATGTGCCTGAGATAATAAAAGTAACTCCATTTTTAACGTCAAACCACATTGTTATTTCTGAGAGGGTGACTCAACCATTTTTTGAACATTAAAGGCATTCGTCAAACGGTATTGTAGAGCGTGGAATTTCGCCATTAGCAAAACTATATGCGAGTTTACGTCTCCGACAACGTATCCATCGCTGATGTATTTTTTTCCTTATAAAAATAAGATAAAATTAAAAAAAAGTTAAAATGTTAGCATGCTAGTACGAGAAATGCTGCCCCCTTGCACCTGGGTAGCCGGATTCATTACTAGCTATATTCCGTGTATGAATATCCACAGAACCGCCATAAGTACGTCAAATGGTAATGTTATGAGAGACAGTAATGTCATTTAAGTCACCTCCTTTTTCTCGGTCAATCAATTTACTGATAATTTTTTAAACATATAGTAATGCGTGCAGCCATAATAAAACCAACTCATTTGTTAGCGTTTGTGCAGTCTGGAATAATGTGTCAAAGATAATCTGCAGCACTCTCACAGAAATACGAATCAAAATCGCATAAAGTTTGTTCCTGAGAAAAAACCTCTAATTACGGAAAAATTGTGAAAAATAGAAAGAGGGAAATTAATGCCTGAATCAAAATTAAATCAGGTTATTGATGCCGAAACTGCAGATTCCTGCTGGAATTGATTCTACAAAGTCGATGGCAAGGCTACAAAAAACTTATAGAGGCAGCGGGAAAGTTCGGGGTATAACTAATATCTCGTACCCTATTATTGAAGCGTGCAAGAACTTTGGATATTGGTGAGAATGCGTGCCACTTCGACCGGTGCCGCTGGATATATTTTGGGTGTGAGATAGGAAAATTAGTTTAACTGCGATTAATATCGACATTGCAATTCACGAGGATGTCTGGTGTGTGTCTCTCTTGATGAAGCTATCAATATGCTTTGGACTAATGACCTCACCTATGCTCAGTACCTCACCTCCACCTTCGAACTGTTGTGGCAACAGTCAGTCCTGGCAGCACAGCGTATAGAAGAGCTGTAAAAAGAGAGGTCACATCACGCTTGAAGGACAATGAGACTGCCTACAACTCGCTACGTTGCTTTTGACAATATATCCGACTTCATGTTCTACTGGTAAGAAATATTACCGCGTCAGATGGCATGATGGCCTTGTTGCACAGACCTTATGTCACACAGGTTTATAAACTCCGCCTGACTGCTTTGTAGTAGTAATGACAGACGAAACCATTATAACAAGCGTTACGGATGCTATAGCCGTCATTTCACAGATTCT
>CAZKZX010000096.1:0-6406 GCA_964557335.1 uncultured Methanomicrobia archaeon
TTGCCTTTCTGCTTTTTTACGCGATATCACAGAACAACTAATTTCTATTGTAAGTACTTTAATAGCGTCCACAACTTAATATGTAAGTAATAATGGAAGAACAGAATAAAGAACTTATCACGAAATTTAAAATAGAGTCAGATGACCAAGTTAAAGCAATACGTGAAGTGTTTAATCACATTTCAAGAGAGGCGAGAGTTGAGCTCTACAGATCAACCGATATTGGAGATGTTTACTACTCCCCCTACGAAACTTTCCTCGAGATTAAAAGGGCATGGATGGATAATTTAGGAAGTCTAAAGCTTCTCGAAAATATATCCACGCAGAAAGTCGTAATTTATCACTGTAGCAGTTACGTTAAACGCTTCGATTATAAAAATGAAGAAATTTACATCAAAACAATTGCGCTAAGTAAAGGGTACGATTTATGCCTGTGCACGGGGCGAAGTTCTTTTAGGTATACCTGTAGCGATTTTATCTATTCTGATCGATATTTTGACTATGCTTTTGGAGAACGACTCTATTGGTTTGTTTGTTATTCAAGCTCAAAAGATAGCCCAGAACTTGTTCGGGATAAGTTAATTGAGCTTTTCGGATATGGCTTAGGAGAGAGCGTATTAGATGAGATTCAAAAGCAATTTTTTCATCAAGAACAACTGAGTCATTAAAACGATCGATGCGTTCCAAGCCATATCCATTTAGTTCTCGTCTCACTGCTGAGCGGACACACCTGAGTACTTTTAATTCCTCTTGAACGTAGAACGTGACAAGGGCATGTGCATCGTGGGATCGTGCCTCCATAAAGTTGGCAATATACTCTAAACTTATACCCTTCCTTTTTAGGGGTCATACTTCCAGACTCGCTGATTAGCCAATTCTAAGTAAAAATGTGTTAATCACTTAAATGTAATTTGTTCATAATATATATAAGTCTTTGAAAAACTCAGAGCATTTTGAAGCCAAGAATTGTAGTGCAATTTTTTGTATAATAGTGGAATAAAATATTTGAAGCACAACAAGAAGCGTAAAGCAAGTACTTTGAAATTTAGTTGGAACTACCGGACTCGCTATTTTGATGCCCGAAGCGGCATTTTAGTAATCACTTGTAAATACACACATGCATTACGTTCGACCTCTAGCGATATTTGGTCAGAGAGGCGCTCACAAGCATAAGGAGTTAAAGTGCTAATTAAGTTATATTGTTGAATTAGATGTTTCTAATTACTAGGTTTGTTCAATATGTTCAACGTCAGTGGCTATTTTTTAGCGATTATTTTGCTTAGTAATAGAAGTTTCCTCTTTATGCTTTAATAAACGAGTTATTGATTTTTTTGAATAGGAATTAACGAAGAGCACCGATCATTATAATGAGAGGCTACAACTAAAAGCCACTGCTTCATTAAGCATTCCAAAGAAAAATGTTAGCTATAAAAACAATAAGAATAATCAGTAACGCTACAATTATTGCCCCTAATATATTTCTCAAATAAATCAGCACGAGGCTGATGAGAAATACTGCAATTACTACAATTATTGATAAAACGAAGTAAGTTTTTTGCATTTTTTTATCTTACTGTTGATTTTCCTACAAATTTGAACATTTGGAATCTATTATTCTTCTCTCGCGCATTTTTATCTCATGCCTGTAACTCTCGCCAAGGAGCTTAATTTCCCTCTCTTTTATTGTCAGCCTTCGATATAAGCAAGCAAGAAATTTCAACTGTTTAGAAACCGTTGCATCACACTTTCGTTAATTCGTTCAAAACTTTCACAATACCCTCTGATTTGCTTTTCACAGGATCGATGTTACTGATATTGTTATGAAGGAAGAGTTAATATTACAAATGGAAATTATCCCTTCACCGTGATGGTAATGCGCGATTCGGCATCACTTTTTGGCAAATCTTTTAATTCAGAGTTTGGCGACAACTTTTCGTTGGTTACCACTGCTATTATTTCGAATTTTAGTTCTGATTTATCTGAGGGTTTGTCGAAACAGATCCGACATGTATAGGTGCCGTTAATAAACACTAGCGGATACTGTTGTACTCGCCAATTTTCAGCGTTATCAGGCTTTGTAAGTACATAAATATTCTTATCTTTGGTAACACCAGAATGAGTGCCCGACACGTCTTTGCAGCCAAATTTTGTGCCTGATGGAACATTTAATGAAATAATCGCTTGAGAATCTGAAGCTGACATTGGAGATTCACTTGGTGCTGGCGTAGGAGTTGCTTGTACCTGTAACGTTGATGTCGCCTTTGATCCTACATAATCAGCATCTCCTTCAAAGGTAGCGTTTATTGTATGCACACCAATGGACAATTGACTTGTGTCTACACCCGTCAAGTTATATGTGGCGTAGCCCCACAAAGTACGACTCGTACCCTTATAATTATTATCCAAAAACCAGACAATCGTTTTGTTGTTTAAACCTGTACCACGCGTCATGTTCAACTGGCACGTCAGTGTACAGAACTCACCTTGTGCGACCGTGGTCGAATTTAACTTCAGCTGCGTGTTCGCAGTAGCTGTGTTTAGCTGTGGCGCATCTTTGCTTTGATTTATACAGCCAAGGGTCAACGCTATCAATAAGATTAGAGCTGTGATGATGGGGATATTTTTCATTTAATTAATTGACATGTTCAAGTAAGATAAAGATTATGAACCATTAAAAAAAGTAACAGCTATAAGCAAATATACGCCTACATTTAAATATGTTGATTGTTTAGTAAAAGTTGTTTATTTCAAATTTACAAGGTTAATTTCTATGGCTGAAGCTAAACGACCTTTCGACATTTTATCAAGCAACATCGGGAAGGTAGTAACCGTTAGACTAAAGGGTTCTAAGGATTTCAGAGGTAAATTTTTAGGGTATGACCCCCATTGGAACATCACGCTAGGAGAAGCTGAAGCGCTCAATGATGACTCTGTTCACGCGCGATTAGGAATGATCATATTAAGGGGCAATAATGTACTGTACGTTTGCAGTGTAAATTCGAAATAACGCACAGATTTTTTACATGAGTTAACCAATTGAGGGGTTTATGCCGCTACGTAAAGAAGTATTGGAGTCGTACAACGATCCCAGCGCAATTAAAATTTTAGCCGTTGTATCTTATGAGAGCGGACTTCACCTAATACATGTAAATTCTATGATGGCTCCAGATCCAGAGACCATAATCTTCGCAACTGTTGCGATGAAAGAAGTGAATAAAAACCTAATTCAAGCGATGACCTCAGGAGAATTAGTATCGGTTCTGGCCGTTGAGACTGTAGAAGAAATTTCAACAGCATATCAAATAAGATGTAAAGTAAAAGAGTTTCAGACCTCTGGACCTCTGTATGACAAGTTTCTGGATCTATTGAAAGTGCGTAGTGAAGATCTAGAGGGGGCATGGATACTTAACCCCGTGGAAGTAATTAACCGAATGCCTGGCTCAAATTTTGGCAAACTGATGTCATAGCAAATGTTGCCTTAACAAAGTAACTTCAAAAAGTCAGCTTCTCATTAAAATGCAAAATATACTTTATATTCTGTTTTTTTAAACGCTTATGTTGCACTTTAGGCTACCCAAACAAACGTTCTGCTCGATGATGTGACGCTTAAACCAAATATTTTCTAAATTAAGCTTAAAACTCAATAAGTTACTCTCCAAACAACTCAAGACTGAACATCATGATAGCAAAAAATTGCAGGTTTTTTTCCTTTTTACCCGTTCTGATATTTTGATGCTCTGCAGTTCAAATAACAGGTTAGTCCTGCCATAAACTACAAGCAAGGCTATTTTCCAATGTCTTAAGCAGTTACAGTATCTAACTAAAAAATGTGATAATGTTTTAATAACCTACGACAATTACTAATAAAATGCTTTGGGAACGAAATAAAATAACGTGGTACGAAAGATCACTAATAATATCACTACTTGATGGCGTCATTCAAAATACGCCCTACATTGCGTCATTAGACCGGTATATTGAACGATATGAAACAATTAGGGCGCGTTTAGAACATGATGAACCATTAATTCCGAGCGACAAAGCGCTTTTAAAACACCTACTCGCTAGCTTATATTGGAAAATTGACCTTCTAAAATCTGATGAGTAGAGCGGATAATGTAATGCTTCGTTAAACTAACAAAACTGAGACAATGTGGTGTCTAATTTTTCCTAGTATTAAAAAAGTTGTATAAAATAATAGATGTGATGAGAAAATGCTCATCACGCTATCTTTAAATGGCTATATGGCGTCTTTCCCTCTTTCGCCCGTCCGTATCCTTACTACCTCATCCACTGGAAAAATGAATATCTTTCCGTCACCTATATTCCCTGTTCTAGCTGCATTTACAATAGTTTGAACTATGTCTTCAACATTTTCGGCTTTAACGATTATATTTATCTCTGTTTTCGGCAAAAGGTCTACTCTGTAATCACTGCCCCTATATCGCTCTGTAACTCCCGTTTGCCTACCGTGGCCTTTTACCTCTTTTACAGTCATTCCAGCACAACCAAGGTCTATGAGGGCTCTTTTTACGTCCTCAAATTTGTTTGGCCTAATAACTGCCACTATTTTTTTCATGTATTCACCCTAAGATCCTTTTCATGTCTGCAACAAGTTGTTTCTTATGACTGTTCTCTTATACAATTTAAATCCTGTAGGCAGTTTCTTCGTGAAGTGAAAGGTCTAACCCTTGTATCTCGTCTTCAGACTTTGCCCTTAACCCCACGGTCAAGTCAATTGCCTTTCCGATAATCAGAGTCACTATAAAAGAGTACGCTAACGTAGATACGACTGCAATAACTTGGATACCGAGCTGTGACGGATTACCATAAGCAAGCCCATTTCCAGCAGCATTGATTGCGGAACTTGCAAAGATCCCTGTTGCAAGAGCCCCCCACACGCCTGAGAAGCCATGCACTCCAAACACGTCTAAAGCATCATCATAACCTAGACGTGGTTTGATAAATGAGATTGCTGAGTAGGAAACAAAAGATGTTACAAACCCAATGATTATAGCACCGGTAATATTTACATAACCAGCCGCCGGAGTAATGGCCACTAATCCTGCCACGATACCCGATATCATACCAAGAACGGTCGCCTTTCCATGTCTTGCCCACTCTATGAACATCCATGAAAGCATAGCAGCTGCCGCAGCTATGTTGGTATTGATAAAAGCAAACCCAGCAAGTTGGTTAACTGCTAGTGCAGACCCAGCATTAAAGCCGAACCATCCAAACCAAAGAAGCCCCGCTCCTATGACCGAGTACCCCAATTGATGCGGTAACAGGCTTTTATCTTTTCTACCTTTAAGAAGGAGGACCAAAGCGAGCGCTGCAACACCACTGTTAATATGCACTACAGTGCCTCCGGCAAAGTCTAAAGCGCCAAGTTGTGCAAGCCACCCGCCTCCCCATACCCAATGAGCAACTGGAAGGTAAACTAGTGTGATCCATAGCGGTACGAAGATCATCCATGCACGAAATTTCATTCTCTCCACCAAGGCACCAGAAATAAGCGCTACTGTTATTGCTGCGAAAGTCAATTGAAAGACTGCATAAACGCTTGTTGGTATAGTTCCGGTGAGTGATTGTGACTCTACTACATTATTGAATAAAATGTTTGCAGGTGTGCCGATTAATCCCCTAATATCGCTGCCAAAAACAAGTGGATACCCATATATAAACCAAATAATACTTACAACAGCATAAGCTGCAAATGAAAGGAATAAAGTGTTTAGAACGTTTATTCTCTTGACTAGTCCTCCGTAAAATAATGCCAAACCAGGAACTGTCATAAGCATTACAAGAGCCGTGGATATTAACATCCAAGCTGTATCACCAGCATTCAAAACAGAATCCATCTTTATCTCCTCAAGTATTTATCAACAATTTTAGAAATGTACCATTACCGTAGTTTCTTTCAATTCTCAAAACATCTCTTCACCCATATAGGGGAGATTACTATGTGGCGTATCTCAGTTGTTTTATCGAAATCTCTATTAACCGTTTCTAAATCTCTATTAACCGTTTCTTTATCTCCTTTTTACGTCTTATTAGCGCGTGTTTTTGACACATTTCCTAATCATCTCTAAATCCCCATTTTTTCATTGCATTGCCATTTTTATCACACTAAATTAAATAGGAAATAGGAAGCCTATTTCCGTCCGTAATATATTTTCCAGGTATATAAAAGTTTTGACAAGACGGTTGCCAGCTAAAGCTCTCCCAAGTATTAAGTGGATCACACATCGCAACTAACTGTCATCAAATGATACCGCAGTTTCCACGCACCAAGGAGCATATAACTGGCTTGAACTACACCCCCTGTAACAGCTCACTTCGTTGCTCAATTCCCACACACAGAAAGTACGCGAACCTTCCACTTTGTTTTTTTCCTCTCGTT
>CAZKZX010000097.1:0-6385 GCA_964557335.1 uncultured Methanomicrobia archaeon
AAAAAGAAACCCGCAGCTCAGGATCAATCCCAACCGTGGGTTCGTCGAGAAAGAGAAGTTTTGGCTCGTGGAGTAACGCGCATGCCAACGAAACTCTATGTTTCATTCCACCACTTAGGTGATCGACAAGCGTATCTGCAAATTTTTCTAAGTGTATAAATTTAAGTAGTGCTTTTTCCCGCTCCTCGATCTTGTTTTTACTTAAACCGAAGATCTTGCCAAAGAATGCTAAATTCTCTCGAATAGTCAAATCAAGATAAAGCGCGGTCTCTTGTGGCATGTAGCCGATGAGGGGGGTTATGGATCTATCGATCTTATGTCCGAGAACTTTTGCCTCGCCAGAGGTCGCCGTCATCAGTCCGCAGAGTATCTTGACGAGTGTTGTTTTACCTGCGCCGTTGGGGCCTAGCAATCCATAAATTTCGCCCGCACCGATTGTTAAGTCTAACGCATCAACTGCGGTTAAATCTCCGAACTTCTTGGTTAAAGAGGTTGCTTCGACGTAGTGCGTCATTTGGCTTCTTTTCTAATAGGATCCTCAGCATTTAAACGTTTGCCCTTCTAATACAGATGAGTGTGGAAGCAGGGGCATCTAAAGCTCAGGATTATGGCGACTTCTTGAATTAAATGAAGAGTGAAGAATCCTTAAAATCATACTTGAAGAACAGCTTTAGGTGTGATTGTTCGCGTTGCTCCATTATCAACTTAAACCCAAGGCTCTTATAAAGGTGTATTGCAGCTGTATTCGTTTCCCAGGTCGTAATGAGGGACGATTCCATGCCGCTCTGGAACAACTTCAACATCGCAAACTGCACAAGCCTCCTGCCTATCCCACATTTCCGATATTCGGGTGCTACTGCGAGGGTCTCTATCAAACCCAACTTTGGTCTTGTGTAGTCACAGATAACAGCTACGACTCCTACCACCCTGCCGTGTACGACCGCCTGAATCCAGCCTCGTTTTTTGTCGTTGAATATTCGCGATACTTTCACGTAAAGGTTTTCAGTTTCCGTAAGCGTCGGGATAAACTCGCCGTCGACTTGTCTGAGTATCTCGAGTATTCCATTGAAGTTGCGCCACTCAGCCTCCTGAACGACAACTACTTCCCCTGGCTCAATCATGTGCTCGCAACCTGTAAACTACCATCTTTGAGACTTCTCCGGAGCAGCTTCAACAAAGCAAGACCAGACCATTGAGTACGATCTTATCATATGCCGGTTCTTCGAACGGAAGTCCTGCATTTTGGGCGGTTCTTGACACGTCAATTCCCATCGCTTCCATCGAGGGTCTCGCCTTATAGGGGTTTCTGCACCTATTTCCAGCTCCTACACACTCATCACATAAGGTGCATTTGCCGGCAGTAAAGCCCGAAGCGTACGTCAAACCCCTTTTAAACGCAGCAGCCTCTAAGCGATCGATGATTCTATCCAAATTGCTCTTCGCGATCTTATACGTCTGTTCGTAGCCCTTTACGTATTCCACGTCTTTAAAAAGGTTAACAAGATCGTCAGCTGCGTGTATTCTCTCGAGCATCCACGGTGGTACATCATAGGAAATCTGAACGAGTAACGCCTTGCTGAACTTTGATAGTACGGTCCTGAATTCGTTAATGGACATTACGTTGGGGGGGCACACCACACAAAAATCATAGTTCTTACAGATAGGCACCATGCATTTCAGCCTGACTCGTTCATCCACTACTATCGCATCCCCATCCACGATGCTACAAGATGTAGCTCCGAGTTCCGTTGCAGTGTTGCAAAGTTCGCTTAACGTTACCACACTTTTGCCGCCGTAGCCCTCGACCATCTTCTCCCTTATATTGTGATGTATCGAGACATTATTTGAATATTGCCCCCATACAATCAAATTGCTTCCGAATGAGCATCAAAATAAGCTCTTTTATGTACCCAATCATTCAGTCAGTGAGTCCGTTAGTTAGGCAAGTTGCGATTCGACTGTTTTAGGATCGGGCAACGTTTCGAGACTCTTACTTATGTCGGAGTAGTTGTCTTGTAGCCTCTTTAAATCATCGAGAAATTTCCCTGACTGAAGCTTCTCTATTTGCTCTGCATCGAGCTCGTACAACGATTTTATCCGCTCATAGTGCCCTGAAATAATTAACTTTCTTAGCGTTCTTAAGAAAGTTACGGCATCATCGTTTGAACTGCTTATTTTTGACAAAAAAGATATAATCTGTGGAATCCTCACGAGCAACGAGTCACTTGACTCCTCAAGTGATAGTTTGAGCGCAGCCCGATTTCTGAGATCGTCAAGTGACTCAAGCCATACGATGTTCGATTCCATGACCTGTCTGAAGGTCGTTGTGTCTGAGACATAATGCGACAGTTTGTTTTCTGAGTACTTTGCATATTTAACCAATGTGGAGATCGGTTCAAAGGACACTTTTTCATTCATCAGAAATTCATAGAGTTTGACGGCACTCGCACGGCTGAAAGGTTTTGGAAAGTTTAGTTCTGGAATGTAGCCTGCATTAAGACCCACTTTTAGCGAATCTCGAGATGGAGTAACCTTGAAATAACCATCAAGTACGTCCCCCACTTTCATATTGTATGATTTAAATTTGCTCGTCAGCTCAGACAATTCATCTGCACGAGACAGATCAACTTTATTTATTATCTCCGAACTCGATTCCATGAAAGAGATCTTCTTCTTTAGTTCATCACATCCCGCGCGTAACGAACCATAAGCCTTTTTGTACTCTTCAAACAATGAACGCTGTTTTGCCAACATACCCAGTGATGGAATTCTGTCTAACTCTTTCTTTGCGATCTCAAACTTTCGTTTCTTTAAAATAGTGAGCGCCTTGTCGAAATACTCAATATAATCGAGAGTCTCATTCTGGCGCGCCCGTTCCTTTCTTTGGGCTATCCGGTTGAGGCGCTTCGTTAAATCTACAAAGACTCGAAAGTTGTCGGGAGTATCCTCAAATTCCGCTATGAGTGATCTTATTTCGCCGTTAAACTGCTCCACTAGCTCGAGGCGAGAACGATGCGCTTCACGTATCTGTTCGTTCGTTTTTTCTATTTCTTCTAGTAGCTTAAGGGGTTCCAATAACAGTGCCTCTTTCAAAAGCCTTATATTGGGGGGCAGGTCTTAAGCTCCGCCGCATTCTCCGTCATAAGCTCTGCGCGAAGCTCTCCTAGAGTGGCAACTCTTTCCGCAAAGGCGTTGTGGCGATGGATGCTCTCTTCGTTTATCTGCTTTATCGTAACGATCGAATCATCTGGTAGGTATGGGAAGGCCTCAACAACTTTATGCGCCATAGTCCTCACACAGTCCTCAACGAACTTTGGGTTCTTGTGAGCGGTCTCGACTACGATCGCTTCGTCGGTTCGCTTCAAGAGTTCATAGATTTTGGAGCTCATAGACTCCTCTATGATCTCAATTATAGTATCGAGTGGCACTTCATAGCCATCGCCAACTTCTATCGAGAGCACTCCACGTCCTCTCTGATTGTGAGTCGCGAGTGGGACATCCTTCAAGAATGCGTCAATATCATGCTGCGGTACGTTTAGCTCTTCCAAGCGCATCTCTACAAGCTCCCGCACGTGCTCTTGCGCGCATGGACACGCTGTCATACCCACGACCTCCGCACCGATCATCCTGCGCGTCGTTTTGCCGTGCTCACTCTTTGTGCGATAGGTGGTGGTCTCGGCGAAGATGTTGGCAATCTCCTGGGTGTTTGTACCGGAGCTAGGAGTTTGTCTCCTTACCATGTACTCGCTCTGCATCCTGACTTCAGCTCGAGATGCATATTCGTGTTTTTCTAAGAGCTTATTCGCTACATGACCACAGAGTTGCTCTACATCGTACACGGGTGCGCGTAAGGCATCTTCTAAGACTTGATCCATGACCTCGAAGTTCCTGCTGAGGTTTGCGCCCTTTCTGTCTGAAGGTAAGTCAACAAATATATCAAATTCAGAAACCAAGATTATGGGCCTTTTGTCGCGTCGTGTAACCTTAACGAGTTTCTTAACATTTGTGACCCCAACCCGTGTCAGATTTATTAAAAATTCAGGTCGATCAGCTTGTACGTCAATTGATAGATCCATCATTATAAGTTACCCCTTATAATAAAATAACGGTTGTGAATTAGCTTTAAATATAACATACGATGGGGAGAATCTCACACAAGTACCACAGTGGCAGTTTTTCACAATGAGTTCAGTTCAGTGGATACCCCTTAAACGCGGTAGGTGCCGTCCACTATACTAGTCACTTTTAAATACAACTCCTATAAGCGGCTTCACTAACGTTAATAATCTTGGCGCTTTCGTGCTCAGCAATAATCTTCTCAGCACAATCGACGGGCGATCCATATCTCCATAGCGCGTTATTATGTCAAGTACCTTCTCGTCGTCGAGCGCAGCTACGACGTCGTTGAAGTCCTCGTCGCTCAGCTTGTTCCATGCCTCATGCACTCTTAAGCCTATTGAAAGTTCCCTACCTATTTTGGAGCGCCACCTCCTGTCGTACTCTGCCAGCACCTTTTTGGATGCGTCATGGCGATGTGCCGCGTCAGCTGCAACCTCACCCGCGATCTTAGCGCATACGGCACTTGTATAGACCCCACCACCACTTGTCGGCTTTGCCTGTCCAGCCGCATCCCCGACTATCATGACGCCATCTGCTACCGTTGTTTCAGGAGGGCCCAGTGGGATGCTGCCCGTAAAGAAGTTCATCAGGGGGGCCCGATGGTTTGGAGAGGCCTTCTTCATAAGGAGGCTCAAGCGGTCAATAGACCTCTCATTTGAACACAGTCCAATCCTGACAGTGTTTTCCTTTGTCGGTATGATCCACGCAAAAAATCCTGGGGCGATTTCCCTCCCGACGAACACATCTACGAAGTCACCACCATCCAGCTCTACGTACGCCTCCGACTGGACGCAGGTTATGACTTTCTTCACCCTTCCAATGCCTGCCGCCCGTCCTACCGAACTTTGTACGCCGTCAGCCCCTACTAGTACACTCGTCCTAATCTCAATCGGCTCACCGTGGCTTATCGCCTTCACTACTATGTACGTACCTTCTCGCTCGAAATTGGTGAATCTCGTCCTCACAAGTGATTCTACGCCAGTTCTCATTGCTTCCAAGGCCATAGCCCGGTCAAGTTCCCTGCGATCGATGACGTAGGCCATTGTCGTTTTGCCATCTATGGCGATCGTACGGCCGTTAGGTGCGTGAACATTAGCCCCCCGTACTCCTCGTTTATTCAAGCTATCGGGTACCTCACACTCCTCATACGCCCGCACGCTTATTAGTCCTGAACACTGAACGGGTTCACCAACTGAAGAGTGCTCTTCGATCATCAGCACACGTGCACCATTCGCTTGGGCATATTTTGCAGCCATTGAACCGGCAGGGCCCGCCCCTACAACGACAACATCGTAGTCCATCATAAACTCAAGCAGTTATTGATGTAAGGATATATTAATCAATCTGAGACCATATTAATGAGCCAGTGACTACTATAATAGTGCACAGCACACATGATGATGGTAACTATGGAGTACAAACAGTGTCTGATAATTCGCGCTGATCTTAAACTCTCTACCGGGAAAAAAGCGGTCCAACTTGCTCACGCAGCGGTTATGGCCTATGAGCGTTCTGGCATTGTTACAAGAAAGCGGTGGTTTAACGGAGGGCAGAAAAAGGTCGCTCTTCGAGTGAATACCCTCAAAGATCTCTATGAACTTAAATCCATCGCTGAGGCGCAGGGATTTGTCACCGCCCTTGTCGTGGATGCAGGGCTTACTGAGATTCCTCCAGGAACCGTCACGGCCCTCGGCATAGGACCTGCTAAAGAACCTGAATTAGACAGAATTACGAGCGATTTAAAGCTGTTATAAGGAGGCAGTGAGCGAATGAAAGCAGCTCCATTAACCGTCCCTGATGTTGATGTCAAAGCTGGTATGGAAGTATACCTGACGGACTCACCGGGCTTGAGCGGGAAGATACGGCAGAATGTCGAGGACTTCAAAGTGGACGAGGTCTATGATAATGTATTTTCCGTAACTGGAAAGTATGCCATTGTTAAAGTAACAAAGGTGAATGCGGAGACGCATCACGTCGTTCGTGATCTCTCGCGGCGTTTAGGCATCAGCCAGAAGAGGATAAGCTGGGCGGGAACGAAGGATAAAAGGGC
This sequence comes from uncultured Methanomicrobia archaeon, assembly GCA_964557335.1. Classification (GTDB taxonomy): domain Archaea; phylum Halobacteriota; class Bog-38; order Methanoflorentales; family Methanoflorentaceae; genus DASPRZ01. Next base: position 6,170 of record CAZKZX010000097.1, read on the forward strand.
CGTCACGACGCAAAGGATGAGCATCTACGATGTTGACGTCAAAAAACCGTTAATAATGCACACCGTCACCGTCGAACCCATCGGAAGGGCTGATAAACCTGTGGTTCTTGGCGATTTGAGGGGCAACGATTTTTCAATAACGATTAGGTGCGTTAAGGATCCACTAGAGGAGGTCAACGTCAGAATGGTGACTGCCACTAAAGAGATTAATAGTGA
>CAZKZX010000098.1:0-6383 GCA_964557335.1 uncultured Methanomicrobia archaeon
CCTCGGAGACCGGTCCCGACCACCGGGCCAGGTACGCGGTGCTCATGTCGGAGTTACCGCCGGAGCAGGGGGCCAGGTCGAACCCGTGGAGGTTCTTCAGGTTATCCTCAGAGAAGTCCCAGCTTTCCCCGGTAAGCAGGGTGGACTCCAGCGAGCCGTAGGAGCCAAAGGCCCAGCAGGAACCGCAGGACCCCTGGTCCTTTACCGAGCTGACCCTGCCAAGGGTCCGGAGATCGTAAGTGGCCGGGAAGCCGACGATGTCGCCGCCGGATCCCTCCTCCTCGGGAGACCCGGATGCAAGGACCAGTTCCCGGGTAACTTTCTTCCCCTTCAGGTGATCTTTATTGACAGGCGAGGGTATGCTCCCCAGGCCCCGGTTGCCCGGCGTGTCCTTCTTGTCAGCAGCGGAGAAGCCCTTCGCTTTGGCATCCGTGAACGCCACGCTGACCGGTGCCTCGGAGATCTTCGGCTCGCCCTTCAGGGACTCGCCCTTCTGATCCGGGGCTGCGGCCACGATGCCGGATAGCGATGCAAGAATGATGAGCGCTACGAAAAGGATGGGTGGATAGCGGTGTCTCAGGTTCATCATTTTCCCTACCTCCCTGTGCTCCCCTGGGGTGGCAGGGGATCGGGTAATTCTAAAAGACCGTTATAATAGTATATAATCATAACTAAATTGAAATAGCTATTTTAATTAATTATTTAGATAAAATGACTAATAATTAATGTTATTTTAATATTACGTGCGCTCTCTTTACGCAAAGTCTATAATAAAAGTATATATACTGACAACAGGGTTTTATCCAACCCGGAGCGGCAGAACCCGGATATGGTCACGGCACGGTCCGGACTCCTGTTCCCTGCAGGGAGCGGTCCGGGGGGAACGCGTTCCGTGTCCTGGGGGCAGGTGCAATCGCGTGGGAGAAAAAAAGGGATGTGATCAGGGAGGATCCTGCGGGGCTACTTCTTGAGCCGTTCCAGGGCTTCTTCAACGGCGATCTTGACGTAGCAGTTGTCCGTGGCCAGGCATTCCTTCAGGCTCGCCACCGCACCGGCATCCCCTTGTCTGCCCAGGGCATCGGCTGCCGCGAAGCGCACGTCCTGGTCCTTGTCCTTGAGGGCCTTTACCAGGGAATCGACGACCTTCTTGTCCTTGATGGAGGCCATGGCATCGACTGCCAGGTACCGCACCCACTTGTCTTCATCCGCAAGCGCTTTCACCAGCTGGTCCACCGCCGCCTGGCCAAAGTTGCCCAGTTCGATGGCATGCTTCCACCGGTCTGGCGCCTGCTTGTTGACGAGCTTCTGATAGGTCTTCTCAGGCATCTGTCTCCAACCTCACCGCCATGGCACAGGGGGCCACGCGGGCCCTGCATGCCGGCACGTCTCCTGTAAGGAAGGAGAGTTTTTATACTTATGCCATGCAAATGGGATAAGCAAAACCGCATGGCTCCCCAAATGGTGTGGAATCGGTTTTATTATTTTATCTGAGTAGAGTTATTTTAACGAACAATTGGGAAAAAATTCATGGATTTTCGTGAACATACCGTCGGAGGGCTCAGCCGGGGTGGGGGGAGACCGGTTCCCTGCCGGAAGTCTCCTGTTCCTTTCCCTGCGGAATCACTCGGAAGATGATGGCGCACTGCCCCTTCCAGGGGGAATATGCCCGGATATTCAGGTGCGTCTGGAAATCGGGATGATAGAGTACGATCTTTTTCGGATCCCCTTTCAGGGCTACGGCCCCGGCCGTGTCTACAAGCTCCCGCGGTGTATTCGGGTACAGTTCCATCAGGTTCATGCCCAGCAGGGCCTCCCGCGTGCGGCCGGTGAGGCGTTCCAGTGCCGCATTCACCTCCAGGAAGGTGAGGTCCACCGGGATGCCCTGTGCATCCAGGACCGGCTGGACAAGGGTGAAGCAGCATCGCATCGTGTTGAAGAGGTGTTTGTAGCGGGTCTCGCTTATCTGGAGGGAATCCATAGCCCGGAGCCGCTCCGTCAGATCCTCGTAGGTGATGTACTGGGTCCCGTCGCGGAGGGTCACCGGCCGGAAGATGACCTCCCGGCACTCACCGTTCCGGCACTGCACAGGGTACTGCCGTGGCCGGATCATCCCCGGCAAGGACTCTGCCAGGTCCCCCTTCCATGCCGCAATCACCTGGCGGCGCAGGTCCGGGTCCGGGAAGGCCTGCTCGAACCAGCGGCGGCCGGTGGGCACATCGTCCAGCGTGTACCCGAAGACGTCAGTGAACTTCCGGTTCAGGTACTGGTACCGGCCCTCCGCATCGACGATGGCGATGGGGAACGGCTAGTTTTCGGCCATCTCCCGGAATCGCTCCTCGCTGGCCCGCAGTGCTTGCTCAGCCCTCTTCTGTTCCGAAACGTCAAGGATGGTGGCCACAATTCCACGGATTGTCCCGTCCTTTGCGTAGAACGGGGCCCTGGTGAAGACCAGGTGCTGGTCGTCTTCTCCTGCCACCGGGTACCGGACCTCATCCCGCTGGATCTGCCCGGTAGCCAGGATCCGCTGCGATATGGCGTCATAGTGGTCAGCCATTTCTGGCTCCCATACATCCTGGGCGGTACGCCCGATGAACTCTCCCCGGAACCTGCCTGAGAGCTGCTCGAAAGCGCGGTTAACCCCAAGGTAAACCCCCCCGCTGTCCCGGTAGTAGACCGGGATCGGGATCCTATCCAGGAGTTCACTGATCAGGTGCATCTGCTCCTTCAGCGCCGATTCAGCACCCAGCCGTTCCGCGATCCTCCCCATCCGTTCCGCCACCGCTCCCACAAGTGCCTGCTCTTCGGAAAGGAATACTTCCGCATCGGGAACGGGTGGCTGAGATGTATAATTCAGTTCGATGTCCCCGGTATGGCGGTCGTGGACATGGATCTCTCTTTGTATCTTCCAGGGGGAGGTGATCGGGGGACCGGAGGTATATTCCCTGCCGTCCAGCACGATCCGGGCAACCGCCAGGTCAGGAAATTGCATGGCAGTGGGGAGGAAGCGGGCAATGGAGGCCAGGATCGTGGGGAGGTCCGCATCCGCAGTCTCGATCACATGGGAGATATCCAGCAGGCACCGCAGTTCCTTCACGCGCTCGCGGAGCTGAAAGGTCTGATGCCGGAGATCCTCCTCAGCCCGCTTCCGGGCGGTGATGTCCCTTCCCACAGACTGGTATTCTACGATCCCGCCCCGGTTATCCAGGATTGCCCGGTCGATCCACCGCTGCCACCGCACCTCGCCGTTGGGCATCACGATGCGGTGATCGATGGCCTCCACGGGATGGTCATGGGAGAGGGAGGCCAGGTGGGCTGCCACCTTCTTTCGATCCTCCTCCGGGATCAGGGGGATGAAGTGGTGGCCGATCAGGTCCTCCCTCAGTAACCCAAAGTACCGGCAGTATGCATCATTGACAAAGACATGGGTGCCATCGGGAAGAAACCGGCAGATCATCTCCGTCTGGTCTTCGACAACCGCACGGTACCGGGCCTCGGAAATCTCCAGCGTCTTCCGGTTGCTGACTTCTTCAGTCCGGTCCTCGGCGCGGATCGTGATCCCTGAGGACCCGTCCTCAAAGGTGCTGGGCGTGAGAAGGACATGGAAGAAATAGTTCAGGTCCCCCTTTCGGACGGTGATGTCCCGGGACACCTCTCCCTCTCGGGGAACCTCAATAGATGGGAGGATCGCGGAATCTGAGAGAAGCTGGAGACCCAGTTCCTCTACTCCCCGGCCGACAATGTCAGAACGTGTACGCTCTTCGAATTCAAGGAGCCGGTCGTTCACGTAAAGTATTCGCTTCCGGTCATCTAGGACGAGAATCATGTCCGACGAGAGGTTCAACATGGCCGAGAGGGGCACGCGGTGGGAGAGGAAGAAGACCTTCGCCGGGCCCACGGTCTTCGATTCAATATGGCCCGAGGTGACCAGCACGTCCAGGTACTTGGCCACGGAGTTGCGGTTGATCTCCAGATGCCGGGCGAACTCGGTGATGGTGAGGCCCCGGGGATGTCCCTGCAGGAGGTTCAGGATCCGGGACAGTTCCTCCTTGTAGTCCGCCATACGCCACGCTATGGGGGAAATCCGCAACCGGCACGAAAAAGATTGTGGTTTATATAATTTCATTGATATATAATTAGTTTATTTAACATGGTATCATGGGATCCCCTGATGATTCGCACCTGTCGGCGGGAGACCGGGAATATCCCCCGTGGACGACCCACAGACCGGCACGGGACCGGTATTTATATTCCCTAGCTCCCTATTCTCCCCCATGAAACAGCATGAGGTGTTGGAGTCGGTGCCGGGGATCCTCCGGCCCTTCAAGGCGTACGTGGAGTCCCTGAACCTGCAGAAGGGGGAACAGCTGGTGTACTACGGGGTGCCGGGTACCTGCACGCCGTTCATCGAGCTCCTGGGCTTTGCCATCCGGGGCCTCCCGGCCGAGCAGGTCTTTGTGCCCCTGACGGACGAGGCGAAAGCGAAGAAGATTGTACCGGTGGCGGACGTGGGCATGCAGGTCTCGGCGACCTCCGTAAAGCCCAACCCGAAGGCCATCGTACTGATGGGAGGCCTCTCCATGCCCAACTCGAACGTCACCGCCGACCAGATGAAGGCGGTCATCGGGAAGTACCGGGTGCCCCTGATCGGGGTCTGCTTCATGAAGATGTTCGAGAAGACCGGCTGGACAAAAACCTTTGATTTCCAGATCCTCATCGACGCGAATATCGCCCCGGTGGACGTCTGGAAGTGAGGGAAGAGATCCCTGAACCTTTTCCGGGGCAGATATTGCCGCAGGGAATGGCCCCCGAGAAATCCCGTCATGTGATTCGCGAGGGATACACCAGGGCCCGGTGAATCCTTGTACACTGTGTGGGTGGCTGAAATGTCACTCTACTCCAAAATGCTATTCCCGCTACTCCACGAAGTGGTGGGTCAGGTTCATCACGTCCCGGTATGGCACCACGCCCAGGATCCGGTCCTCCCCATCGGTGACGGGAATGGCCCGGAAATCGTACCGGGCAAAGAGGGCCGAGGCCTCCTTCAGGGTACTCTCGGGCGTGAGGCTGATGGGGGTGGTGACCATGATGTCCGAAAGAGCTGCCCGGTCATCTGCCTGCAGCAGCTCCTTGATGTCGATGACCCCCTGCAGCCGGTCCTCTGGATCGACGATATAGAGGTACATAATCACATCCTTGCCCCTGGCTGCCTGGGGATACTCGTTCTGGGCCTGCTCCACCGTTGTCTCGGGAGGGACTTTCAGGAACTTCCCGGTCGTGAAGTTGATAACCTTCTGCTCCTGCTTATCGAGAATTGCCCGGATCTTCCTGCCATTCTCCTTTTTTAACGCGCCGAGAATCTCGGTACTCTCCTGGGAGGGGAGCACCGAGAGGATATCGGCGGCCTGACCGGGAGTCATCTCATCGATCAGCTGGACGACCTTGTCCTTCTTCAGGGAAGAGACGAGCTCCCTCTGCACCGCGGGGTCGATCTCCTCCAGCGTATCCGAGGCATGTTCGTGGTCCAGCTCGGAAAAGATCATCAGCCGCTGCTCATGGTCCAGGTCTTCGAGAATATCTGCGAGGTCCACCGGGTGAAGGCCCTCCAGCATTTCTCTCAAGACTTTCAGCTTCACGTCGCCCCTGAAGCTGCTGATCTGGGTCGGCAGGGGCTGGATATACGTCCAGGAGATGGTCTGGTCCTTGATCGTATCAGCGAGGCGGTAGATGAAGTTCGCAAGCTTCTTCAGCCCTATTCTCCGAAGCAATCCGTAACGGCTGGTATCCACGTCGGTGGCATAGAGCTTCTGGTGCTTGAGCACCAGTTTCACATCATACACCATCTCGACCTCGCGGTCCTCCATGTCCAGCACCTTCTTGTCCAGGATGTGGTCACGGAGGAGGATGGCGTGTTCCGTGGGCTCCCCCTCGTATGCCTTCATGTCGTCAAGATCCAAGACGACCATCCGGTTCGTGATGGAGGTGATCTTCTCCCACGGGATGATGAGTGCAGGCTTGCCGAACGGCCTGCTGACGCACACCTGCTTCACCTCCGGGATCTTTCCGGTTTCCATGATCACGAGATCCATGAGAGTGCCTATTTTTCTCTCCCTGAGCATGACCCGGGCTCCGAGCATCTCGGAGAGGAAGAACACCTGATCCGGCTGCATCCTGGGTCCTGTACCAGCGTTGTTCACCATCCCACCACCTCACGCGAGCAGCGTCCAGAACCGGTAGCCGAGCAGCAGGACGAGGAAGATCAGGTAAAACCGGAGCAGGAGCAATGAGAGTTTGACCCACCGGGACATCTTAATCCGGGGTTGTGCGTACTTCCGGTTGATCGCGGTGATCAGGGCGTGGCCGCCCGGCCGCAGCACGCGGGCCAG
>CAZKZX010000099.1:0-6369 GCA_964557335.1 uncultured Methanomicrobia archaeon
CACACCGCTCGTATGAATCTTGCCGATGAAATTGATGTGGAGAGGATAGCTAAACTCACAGAAGGAGCTAGCGGTGCGGATATCAAGGCTATCGCAATGGAAGCCGGGATGTTCGCCATACGAGCTGACAGGGAATCAGTAAATGCGTCCGACTTCGAAGATGCCGTAAGAAAGGTGATGGGAGCGCCCAAAATCGAGTCCCATCAACTCGGTTCGATGTTCGCGTAGAAGGTCAAGCATATCAAATTTAGTTATAAAACTCGTAAGTCGTCCTCTTGCTGCTGTTCTCAACAAAAACAGAAATAAGAGTACTAATTAGCTCTTTTGACACCTTGCTTTTCTTGACGATTTTCTTCTATCCGTTACTCGAATTTATTTTTGAACTGCATTCTTGAGATTCCTTTGGGCACTTTTAGGGTTTGCCATTAAGCTCGCGCAACGCAAAATAAAACCTTTGCAGCGCAGTAAAATTGCTTATAATTGCGAATGCGACCATCATCCAGCCGAGTAACGGAAACCAGATGATATTCAACGGATATACTATATTGAGCATCCCAACAATAAATATAATTACAAGCCTATCCGCTCGTCCAAGTATCCCTCCATAATTTCTGCCAATGCCAAGTGCTTGGGCTTGAGTGCCAAGATAACTCGTCATCAGAACCCCGACCAAGGCAATGACTCCAATCTGCCAGCTGACGTAGCCACCAAAGAATATGCCGCCTATGATAAAGATATCAGAATATCTGTCAATGACGTGGTCTACAAGGTCTCCACGACGGCACGCACTATCGGAAATCCTAGCAAGGCATCCATCGAGCGCATCAAACAGCGCATTTGAAGCAGTCGCAATTACCGCTAAGGGCAAAATGTTAAGGTAAAATGACAGTCCTGCAACAACTGCCAAAACAAGCGAGCCTATGCTCAACTGGTTTGGACTTAGTCCAAATTTGTACAGCCTTATCGTAAGAGGGTCGATAATTATTGTGATTTTGTCTCGAAATGCGTCTAGCGTCATGTTATCAAATGTAACCCGTCCAGTCAAATTTTCCTGGACGGAAGCTATCACGATTTCTGTCACACATTATGTCTATTATCCAACTTATGGCACTTTCTAACGTGCTTGTTGTATCAACTTCATAAACTTTGTCAAATTCTTGTATCTCAAGCGCTTCTATTAATATTACGTCGAGAATTTCAGCCTCGTAGTTTTCAAGGACTTTCGCCTCAGGGTAACCCTTTGAATATAGTCTCTGTTTTAGCACTTTAGGGTTTGCTCGTAACACTATCACAAGATCTACTTGGAGACAATATGAAAGGTGCCCCTCTATTAGGCAGTCTTCTGCAAATTTATGTTTTACAAGCGACGCAATGTCCACTACTAGCGAGTTGCGAGATTCGTCTCGAGCGAGATAATAGCGATTCTCTACTATAACATCGTGGAGATGCACTACTCTTATCCCATAGCGCTCATTCAAAATATTGCTTATTGTAGTTTTACCGGTTCCTGGGGTCCCTGTTAACGCTGTCCTCATAGGGGAATCTCATCCATTCTTTCAAGGTCGAAAACTTATTTACTGACTAGAAACTCATTAAGAGCAGTAACTACTCTAACGTTCTGCCAAGGTTGCCCTATGGTAAGCCTAATTGCGGTACGTCCGCAACCTCTAAAGGTAGAACAATCTCGCACTATTATTCCAGTCCTCAACAAGTACTCGGAAATTTCTAGTGAGGTGTACGGCGTTACGTCGATGTATACAAAATTAGCTTCCGATGGGTAAACCTTGAATGGCACATTCTTGGTGAGGTATTCACGCCCTTCCTTTACCATACCAACCGTTTTTTCGATAAACTGCTCATCAGAGAGCGCAGCTATACCGGCTCGAACAGCGAGCTGATTTACTAAAAACGTGAGCGCGAGGTTATTGTACTCTTTTACGATGCCTTCGCTTGCGATTCCATACCCAAGCCTCAGCCCGGCAATCCCAAAGAGCTTTGAGAACGTCCTCAAAACTATGAGAGTATCGAATTCGTAGGCGAGATCAGTGTAGCTTTCGGATGAGAATTCGACGTAAGCCTCGTCAAGCACAATAAAACAATCGGTCGATTGGAGCAGCTCCACTAACTCCTCTTTTCGAACGATATTCCCGGTAGGGTTGTTAGGAGAACAAATGAAAATTATCTTTGTCTTCTCAGTCACGGCATCTGAAATACTCTGCGTGTTTATTGAGAAATCTGAGTTCCTGTTAACAAAGACGCATTTTCCGTGTCCTGCTCCAACGATAGCCTCATAATATGAGTACGTTGGTGTTGGTATTATGACTGCATCGCCCGGCTGTACGATCTGCCTTATAAGCGTATTAAGCACATCGTCCGAGCCATTTCCCACTACTATGTTACTGGCCTGGAATCCGGTATAGCTCGCAATGGCATTTTTTAAATCAGCATAACCAGGCGATGGATAAACGCCGATCTCTTGTACGTGTTTAATGACGCCCTCAATCGCTTTAGGACTTGGACCAAGAGGATTTTCGTTTGAGCCAAGCTTGATTATATTTTCTGGCTTTATGCCGTAAACTCTCGCAACCTCGTCGCTAGTTTTACCGGGAATGTACGTCGAGGGCATCTCTGACCACCGAGACTACCGCATCTATCTGCTCTTTTTCAATGACAAGAGGCGGTACAAACCTTAAAACATTTTCGCTGGTATTATTCAATAAAACGCCTCGCTCCTGCGCGTAGTTCACAACGTTTGGAGCAGAGGTTGCTATTTCATAACCTACCATGAGGCCCTTACCCCTAACCTCGCGGGAAAAGGGTGTATCAATTTCGCGGAGTAGTTTTTTCAGATATTCACCCATCTTAGCGGATCTTTCAACTAGTCCCTCATCATCAATTACATTTATGGCAGCAAGAGCTGCAGCGCACGCAAGGGGATTTCCGCTTTGTGTTCCTCCGTGGTCAGAAGGAGAAAACGCATAATTCTCCTTTGACATCATCGCACCTACGGGAAATCCTCCTCCCATCGCTTTTGCGAATGTCATGATATCAGGTACGATCTTGGAGTGATGACATCCAAACCACTTTCCAGTTCTTCCGAACCCTGTCTGAACTTCATCAACTATCAAGAGCACCCCCTTTTCGTCGCATATTTCTCTGACGCCCGTCAGATAATCTTCAGGTGGCACGATAACCCCACTTTCACCCTGTATCGGCTCAACTATTACTGCAGCAGTGTCTTTATCAACTGCTTCCCGAATGGCGTCAGCTTGCCCATACCGAACAAATTTAACTCCTGGGATAAGGGGTTCAAATGGCCTTTTAAATCTCTCTTTCCATGTCACGCTAAGAGATCCCATTGTGCGTCCATGGAAGGCATTTTCAGTTGATACGAATCCCTTCTTCCCTGTAGTTTTTCTTGCAAGCTTTAGGGCAGCTTCATTCGATTCCGATCCCGAGTTGGTGAGATATAGCCAGTCCATTCCGGTAAGCTTCGTCATGCGCTCTGATAAGATGGCCTGAATCTCTGTGTAGTAGAGGTTGGAAGTATGTATGAGAGTCTCTGCTTGTGATGTAATGGCCTGGACTACCTTCGGATGGCAGTGTCCCACGCTGTTTACCGCGATTCCAGCGGTACAGTCGATGTATGTGTTATCTTCAATATCAGTAACTACTGCACCCCTGCCACTTTTTATCACAATTTGCTGGCGTATAAACACTGGCATGTAGTGTTCAGACTCAATTTCAATCACTTTGTTTTTGTTAAGTGTCTCGGCCATTAGTACTCGTACCTCTTAAATTCTTATCAAGCATGACTTATGATTAATGGTGAATAATTGGCAAAGTTAGGTTCTGTTTACCTAAGTTAAGTTTAACGAAGAATCTTTCAAATCGCATTTATTATTCGAATTCAATTGTGGCCGGTGGCTTTGGGGTAATATCATATACAACCCGTGCCACATCGGGTATCTCGCTTGTCATTCTTGATGAAATTCGCCGTAAGACTTCATATGGCAAGTCTATAAAATCAGCTGTCATACCGTCTCTTGATTGCACCGCCCTGACTGCGATTATCCAACCGTGCACTCTGACATCGCCCTTCACGCCGGTTCCTTTTTCAAGTAGGGCCGCGAAGGTCTGCCAAGGTTCAAACTTCATCACCTCTTGCTCAACGATTGCATTCGCCTCTCTCACGATGTTGAGCTTTTCTTTTGTGACCTCGCCGATGATCCTCACGGCAAGTCCCGGACCAGGAAACGGCATCCTCTCGCTTATCTCCAGCGGCAATTTCAAAGCCCGTGCTACCTCCCGTACCTCGTCCTTGTAAAGATTCCGTAGCGGTTCAATTATCCCTTTGAAATTGATAATAGATGGAAGTCCGCCGACGTTGTGATGCGATTTTATCTGCCCTTCCGATTCAATTATGTCAGGATAAATCGTACCTTGCACAAGATAATCGACCTGCCTTTCCTTTGCCGCCTCTTCAAATATGCGTATGAAGAGCTCACCTGTGACTTTTCTCTTCTCCTCTGGGTCATATTTGCCTTTAAGAGCATCAATAAATCGGTCTTCTGCTTCTACAATTATGGGGTTCATATACCTGAAGGTCTCTTTAATGTTCTCTGTCTCTCCTTTTCTCATAAGACCGGTGTTCACGTAAATCGAGTATAACTTATCACCGATAGCCGCATACGCAAGTGTTGCACAGACGGAACTATCTACACCACCAGAAAGCGCGATTATCGCCCTTTCGCCTCCGACTTCACTCTTAATCTGTTCAATAGCGTCTTTAATGAATCTCTCGATTTTTACCATATTCTGCTTTTGTCTCTTACTGCTAACGACATAACGTTACCCTCTCTGTCACACGATTCATTTCCGCACTGATACTGATCGTACGAATTCAAGAAAGGGAGGCGAGGGTCTTCCGGGTCTTGATCTAAATTCTGGATGGAATTGAGTTCCTAAGAAGAACTGTAGTTCAGGTATTTCAGCTATCTCCATTCTAATTCCATCTATAGCCCTTCCAGAGAAGGTCATCCCTTTAGATTCAATCATCTCGATGCACTGTGGATTTACTTCAAACCGGTGTCTGTGTCTCTCAGTTATGAGTTCATCTTTATATATTCGGTGAGCGAGCGTCTCTGGTTTTATAAGTATATCGTAGTCACCGAGCCTCATCGTTCCTCCCATGTGATCCACATCAAGCTGTTCCGGAAGAATGTCTATCACGTGGACTCCTGTTCTGTATAGTTCTGAGCTGTTCGCATCAAGACCTAAAACGTTTCGACAAAACTCAACGACAGCAAGTTGGAACCCGAAACAAATGCCCAAATATGGAATATCATTTTCCCGGGCATATTTTATTGCCGTAATCTTCCCTTCAGATCCTCTCGGGCCGAATCCGTGAGCTACTAATATACCGTCGACGTTTTCTAAAGTGTCCAACAATTGCGGATCTTCTGCGTCAACGAGTCTTATGTTAATGCCACAGTCGAGATAGCTACCAGCGTGCCGTAAAGCCTCTTTGATGCTGAGGTACGCATCTTCAAACATATACTTGCCAACAATTGCGATAGACCTCGAAATGGGGGGATACCTCATCACATCCCACGGAAGTGCCTTTTTGCTCTCGAGCCCAAGCCGTTCCGCAAGATAGTCACCGAGGCCTTCGAGTTCGAGTAGTGACGGAACTTGATAGATATCTGGCACATCATACGCGCTAATTACTGCATTTTTAGGCACATCACAAAATAGGGAGATTTTTGATTTTGCCTCCTTTGTAAGTGGGGACCTGCCCCGTCCAACGATCACATCAGGATCCAATCCAAGCTCTCTTAGGCTTTTTACTGAGTGCTGCGTGGGTTTCGTTTTGTGGTCACCTGCGATATCTTGCGGTACAAGGGTTACGTGCACAACGACAAGATGCTCCTCCTCGCCGTGCATCTGCCTGATGGCTTCCAGAAAAGGCATGCTTTCAATATCACCGACTGTACCGCCGACTTCTATAAGGCAAACATCGGCGTTCGTTGATTCAGCCACTTTCCTAATACAGTCTTTGATTTCATCCGAGACATGAGGGATAATTTGAACTGTTTTTCCAAGATAATCCCCGCGTCTCTCTTTTTCAATCACAGATTTGTAAATTTTCCCAGTTGTTATGTTGTGATCACCTGTTAATTCAATATCGAGGAATCTCTCGTAGTGTCCAAGGTCTAAATCCACCTCTGCGCCATCCTTTAATACAAAAACCTCGCCGTGCTGAAATGGGTTCATCGTGCCCGCGTCAATGTTTATATATGGGTCAATCTTTATTGCAGTGACCTTATACCCGCGATTAATGAGAAGCCTTCCCGAGGAAGCAGCTGT
>CAZKZX010000100.1:0-1001 GCA_964557335.1 uncultured Methanomicrobia archaeon
GCTTCACAATTAACACATAGATGGACTGAGGACGCACTAAATCCGAACACAGCAACTGCCACCAATGACGCTGCTGGAACATTGGACACTACTGAAACTTCTCTGACCGTTAATCTTGCCGGAAGACACGACAGACGATTCAAGGTTGGAACTATATTTAAGGATGCTGCTGTCGGAACAAGTGAAGTTATGAGGGTGACGGCTATTGATACAAGTTCGCCATATACTCTTACTATTGAAAGAGGTTTTGGTGGTGGATTTACTGCTGGGACTGGAGAAGCTCACGCTATCGCTTTCAGTATAATGATTATTGCTCATACCAAGCAGGAAGATTGGAAACCAACACAAGAAGATTGGTCTCAAGAAAGGACTGGACTTTACAATTTTTTAAGCACGATGGGATATGGAATTAACATTTCCAGAACTCGTCAGGCAATCTCTTATGCGGGTATTCCGAGTGAGTAAGTTGTGCAAGCTCACTATAAATTTAGCTAAATGCTGGAAACTTCCCAAATATATTTTCTGCCCAAGTGCGAAAAGAAAATAACAAGGGAACAATCAGCAGGAAAGTTTATGAGACAATCAAAATCAAATAGAACATTAACAATTTATCTTGCATATTATATCGGTTCATTATTGGGAGATGGTAGTTTAATACAAGCGAGAAGAAAATCAGCAAAAGATGACCATTATTTACTTCAATTTGAAAACATAGATAAAGATTTTTTTGACAATATCAATGAGTGTTTAGAAAAAATAGTTGGTCGGAAAAATTCTATTTATGAAAAACAACCAAGAGGACGAAGTAAAAGAGTAAGTTATTTCTTGAGAACACAAAATAAATCATTGTTTCTGTATTTGAAAGAAATAACAGGAATGAAAAACTTAATTCCTAAAATAATAATGAATTGCGATAATAAAGAAATTGTAAAATACTTTATTGCTGGTTTAATGGATACAGATGGATTTATTACAAAAGGAATGGATAATAGAAAAAACAT
>CAZKZX010000100.1:1011-6353 GCA_964557335.1 uncultured Methanomicrobia archaeon
TTAAAGATTTGTTGTTAAGATGGAAAGTAGGAATAAGTAATTTCAGGAATGAAGGAACAAAAGGATTAGGAAATAAAGATTTGTATTATTTTACAATCAATAAAGAAAGTTATATTAAAGAAGGATTTTTCTTTAATATAAAAAGAAAGCAAGATAGATTAAATTTTTATAGAGATTGGTTCATAAAATCCTCAGAGACTATACGCTAAACACAAAAAGTGAAGATAGAGTCCAATTCGTTGCACATCAAGCAGCATATCGTGTGAAAGAGTTTATGAGGCAACTTGATAGTTCTCTCATTAACTCCATCAGGTCAGAAACTGAAGGTGGTGCGGCAGATTATTCTTCAATGATGGGTTTGATTGATGCGGTAAGATATGGTTGTGCTGCTTCAGCAGTAGCAACTGGGAATGTTACTACTACTTCTGAAGCCCTTACTCCATCTGTTATAAACGCAATGATTAAACAGATTTGGGATGATGGCGGAATGGTTGCTGGTGGAAGGTTATTCTGCTTGGTAGGTGGAGTTCAAAAGAGGAAGATTTCCGCTTTTGACAATGCTTATCGCAGAATGGACTTTGATTCTAAGGCGGCAGGTTATGTTGTAGAACGCTTTCTATCTGATTTGGGGTTTGAGGTGGAAATAATTGTAGACCCTTGGATGAAAGACGATACAGTAGTTATTGGAGACCTTAACAGGGTTAGAGTGGGTCCTCTTCAAACAGACGCAGTCGCTTTGGAAGATTTAGCAAAGACAGGCAGAGCAATTGAGGCAATGATAAGTGGTTCTTACTCAGCAGAGTTTAGGAACGCATTAGAGGCATTTGCGATTCACACTTCTTTAACGAGCTAATAGTTAATCTCCTTGTGGATTAATCCTTGTCCTTCTGGGGCAAGGAAGTATCTCTTAAAAGGTTCTTCCTTGCTTCAGAAAGCAAAATGGTCGGCTGAAGTAATTCGCTTTTATTAACCTTAATTAGTTTTACTGATATGGGAAAAGCAAGAGATTCAATGCCAGCTCTTTATACTGGCAATAAAATTCTTCCTTCTGATATATTAGGAGGTGGAGGTGGAATAGGAATTGGAAATGTCTATTATGTAGTCAAAACAGATGAGGCTTATTATAGTCAGTTTGTTAATGATTATAATGTGCAATATTCTGATGGTTCGTTTGCTGTTTGTCCTGATACGGGCACTGGGATTCAAGATGCTTTGGATAAATGTGTTTCCAATAGGAACGATTATGTTATCCTTATGCCGAGTGCGACTCATTATGATATAACTTCGGCACTAACAATGAGCAAAAGGAGTGTTCATTTGATTTGTCCTGCTGGTCTGGGAATGGAAACAGGGGCGGGTAATGCGATACTAATCCATCAGAATACAGCAAATACTAACATCATTACTCTTTCTGGAGATTCTTGTGAGATTGCTGGGATTTGGTTTAGGACTTTTACAAGCACGACAGCCAGTGTAATTGAAGTTCCTACGGTAAGCACAGGACAAAATGCCAATATCCATCACAATACCTTCAATCAGACACTTTCAGGTGCGACTAACGGATTTATGATTTCTTTTTCTGTTGGTGGTTCGGGAAACTATTCTAATGTTCACCACAACAGATTTTGGACTTCCGGTAGTGGATTAACTGGAACTTACGGTGTTTATATGGCAACCACGCAGAGTGTTTTTGCCTATAACGATATGCACGTTATAAATGGGGCTACATTGACTGCAGGAGTTAGATGTGCGGGCGTTGGAAGTGTTATCAAATACAACAACTTTTATGCACACAGAGCCACTACTGGCATTTCTGCCAGTGCATTCGGTGCGGCAATTTCAGTTGAGGACAATGCTGATAGCACTTGCGTTGTTGGAAACAGAGGTTCGGTCGGTTCTGGAACATTGGCTCAGGGTGGAACAAATGATACAACTTTCTGCGATAACAGAAGTGGTGTTGCTGGTGGTAATACTTGTATTGATACGGATGTAGACGCTTAATCTTTCCTTGTGAGGTTATGAACTCAACCCTCTTAAAACAAATTGAAAGTCGTAATACCTTTCTTGAAAAAGAATTTGACAAGTTAAAGTCAGAGCAAATTAAATGTTCACAAAGGTCTTCCGAGATTCAATTTATTTTAATGGGTATTAAAGGTGAAATAGCAGCGAACCGACAAATAATTGAAGAAATTAAAAAGGTTAAGAAAATAAATAATTAAATTAAAAATACTATGAATGTAAAAACTATTCAGGCTTCGGCAAATGCCACCTTGAGTGGGCAATACCGGATTAAAAAAGTCAGGTTAGTTGCTGGGGCAGATGCTGCAACTGCTATCTTTTATGATGCAGCGACAGCGACGGGAACTTCTATCTTTAAGTTATCTGCCAGTGCGGCTAACGGAGTAGATGAAATAAGTTTTGCAGATGAAGATGGGGTAATAACTACTACTGGTCTTTCGGTAACTGTTACTGGGACAACACCTCTAATTTACATATTTTATACTTAAAAAGTCGTTTAACAGATTAAATAAATCATAAGTTTATGAAATCTTTTCAAGAACAAACAAAAATTATTGGGGAATTAACATTAGTCCATAAAGATAGAAATGGGAAAATTAAGCAAATTTGGAATGAAAATTGGTTGGGAAAATTTATTAGAACTTATTTGGGGTTGGATTTACAGGGAATTTTTCTATTAGGCAAATGGGCAGATAGTTTAAAAATCCTAAATACAACTACCAAAACAGGTTTTGCTGGTTGTGCTTCAAGATTTAATGGGGCGGATAGTGAAGCTGCTTTTACTTATTTGGCAGTCGGAATTGGAACAACTGCAGCAAATTCAGATAATACAACGCTTGAATCTGAAATAACCGATTCGGGATTAGCAAGAGCTGCCGCTACTTGCTCAAGGGCTACTACTACTGTAACGAATGATACTGCTCAATTGGATAAAACTTGGACGATTACTGGAACGAAAGCGGTTACAGAGGCTGGGGCATTTAACGCTGCTGCTGCTGGAGTAATGCCTGGAAGGCAGGTTTTTTCTGCCATCAATGTTGTTAATGGGGATTATTTGCAAGTTACCCACAAATTTAAGTTTAGCTAATCAAAATGGCTTTAGACCCAAAACAAGGTTTTCAAAAGGGACATAAGGTCTTTAAGGGAACAGAAAAAACAAGATTTAAGAAAGGAGACAAAAGGTTAATCGGGAATAAGTTTAATATTGGGAAAATCCCTTGGAATAAAAATAAGCCAGGTTACTGTTTGAATATAAGCGAGAAAAGAAGAAAACAATTAAAAGAACAAATGCAAGGAAATAAATTTAGTACAGGGAGAAAACCCACAATTGAAACGAAAAGAAAACAAAGTGAAGCATTAAGGGGAAATAGAAGTTATCTTTGGGAGGGAGGAAAATCAAACTTGAGAACCTTAATACGAAATTGTTTTAAATATCGCCAATGGCGTTCTGATATTTTTACGAGAGATGATTTCACTTGTCAGAATTGTGGAGAAAGGGGAGGAAAGTTAGAGGCAGACCATTTCCCAAAATCATATTCGGCAATTATTGAAGGAAATAAAATTAAAACAACCGATAATTATTTAATTCACAAAAAATATGTCACTTGACCCCGTTCTAAACTTCGCCAAAGTTCAGTGTAGCCAGGGTTATGATGCGGATGATACCAGTATAGTTTTAAGTAGTGGTGAGGGAGCAAAACTTCCCCAGCCATCAACCGATGGTGCTTTCAATTTAGTCTGGTGGAACTCAACAGATTATTCTGACCCAGCCGATGACCCGAATGTAGAAATTGTTAGAGTGACCGCCAGAAGCACGGATACCCTGACGGTCACGAGAGGGCAAGAAAGTATTGCCGCCACTACCAAAAATACTGCGAGCAAGACCTATAAGATGGTTTTGGCAATGACGAAGAAGATGAAAGACGATATTGAAGGAAAGTTGGTAGTAAGTGTTATAAGAAAAACGGCTGATGAATCGGTTACCAGCAACACGACCCTTCAGGATGATGACCATCTTCTTTTTAACATTGCCGTCAACGAAGTTTGGTATGTGGAGTATGTCCTTTTTGGCACAGATGCGGCAGGATTTGATTTTAAATTTACCGTTGCTGTTCCGTCAGGAGCAACGGGGAAATGGTGGGATGTCGGGCAAGTTTCAGTATTAACTGCTGGGGGGGTTCTAACAGGAACATCTTTCGGAACAACAATATCAATAGATACTGGAGCTGCTGACAAATACATATTGTTGTATGCTTATGTTTTCAATGGTGCTACGGCTGGGCAGGTTAAACTTCAGTGGGCTCAAACCGCTTCTGAAGCAGGGGCTGCTACCCTTTATGCAAATTCATTTTTAAGAGCTACTAAGATAGCTTAAAGATTTATTTATTATGTATGGTTCTTATTCTTATGGAAGTGCTTCATACGGGGGAAATCCTACCCACCTTTTTCACAAAATCCTTTCTGAAATTTTTTCTCTTTCAGACGCAATTTCAAAAAAAGGCAGGAAAATGATTTCTGAAATCCTGACAATTGCTGATTCAATTATAGTGATAAAAATTCTTTCAAAGGTTCTTTCGGAAGTTTTTACAATTTCTGACAGTATTGCGAAAAAGACAACAAAAGTATTGGCAGAAGTTATTACAATAGCAGATAGCATTTCAAAAAAAATAACAAAAGTCTTAACTGAAATATTTTCTTTAATAGATAGCATTACATCAAAAATTACAAGGTTAGCTGACTGGGGTTTGAGAAAGGGAAAAGAAACTCTTTACCCAAGTTCTAAAGAAAAAAAATACCCACTGGGAAAAGAAACGAATTTCCCTGTGGGAAAAATTAAATATTAAAAATAAAATGGATAAGAGAAATTCTAAAGGTCAATTTGAAAAAGGGAATATTCCTTGGATGAGTGGAAAACATTTTAATGAAATTTGTAGTAATCCAGAAGAAAGAAAGAAAAAAATTAGCAAGACGATGAAAGATAAATTTAAAAAAAGTATTATTAAACCAACTTGGTTAGGGAAAAAACTTTCAGAAAAACATAGACAAAATATCATCAAATCTCTTAAAGGGAAAATGCCAAAAAATATTGAATTGATTAAAGGTTGGAATAAAGGATTAAAATGGAGCGACGAAACGATAGAAAAAATAAGTAAAAATAATGGCAGATATTGGTTAAATAAAAAAAGACCAAATTTATTTTCAAAAGAAGTTAGAGAAAGAATGAGTAAAAGCAGAATGGGACAAAATTCTGGAGAAAAAAATTGGAGGTGGAAAGGCGGTATCACTCCAATAAATGTAAAAATAAGAAATTCTATTGAAGGTAT
>CAZKZX010000101.1:0-6220 GCA_964557335.1 uncultured Methanomicrobia archaeon
CAGCCCTTCAGATGATCTAAGAAAGTTCGTGCTTGAAACAATAGTTAAAGCAGGCGGAAAGCCGTGTCCTCCAATAATTGTGGGCATAGGGGTAGGGAGTACGTTCAATGGATGCGCTTGGCTAGCAAAAAAAACTCTTTTTCAAAGTCTAAACAAAGAGCACACTTCAATTGAAGAGAGACTTTTAAAGGACATAAACTCGTTGGGTATAGGACCTATGGGGCTAGGGGGCGATACTACAGCACTTAAGGTTTTCGTTGAAGTAGCCGATTGTCACACGGCATCTCTTCCAGTTGCCGTCAACATTCAATGTTGGGCTAACAGAAGAGCGTCATTTGAGATGAAGTGGTGACCTCCGTATGTCTGCCGAGAAACGTTTCATTCGTGCGGCTCGCAATGTGCCAGTTAAGCTTGAAACTCCAATAAAAATAAGCGATATTAAACAGCTGCAAGTTGGAGACGTAACATCTATATCTGGCGAAATTTACACAGCTCGCGACAGAGCACATATTAAAATTCGACAGAATCGGAATCATCTCCCATTCAATTTAGCGGGAGCCTGCGTATACCACTCTGGCCCTATCATTACAAAATCAGACGAAAAATACAAAGTTGTTGCGGCAGGTCCAACGACGAGCGCGAGGATGAACGAATACACCCCTGACGTTGTAAAGCTCGGCGTGCGGGCTATCATCGGAAAAGGTGGGTTGTCGGACCAGGCAGTTGACATTATGGAAGGGCGGTGCCTGTACCTCGCCTTCACAGGCGGGTGTGGAGCTTTAGCGCAGCGCAGAATCGTTGATGTCTTACAGATTTACTTTCCAGAACTAGGAGAAACAGAAGCAGTCTGGAAATTGAAAGTTGAAAACTTTGGACCTCTTATAGTCGCAATAGATTCGTATCGACATAGTTTGTATAAAGAAGTTGAAACTTATTCAAACCGCAGGTTGCATGAGCTCGTGCGGTAGACTTCCACACGCTGTAGGTAACCACTTTGTTAGGCAGCTTCAACCAAACATTAGTTATAAATTCAGTCAGTAAATTACGGCATTGACTTCTTCCGGCTGTAACCGCTTCTTTTAGTCTTGTAAGTCTCAACCATAGATTCGAGCCACTTTGCTCGTTCTTGCCGCTTAACTTCCGAAGTTTCTTTGTGCCACTCTTCAATTTTTTTGTCGAGAGCATCTCGGTCTATAGTCACCATATGGGCGGCAACCCTCAACCGTAGATCATCAACCGAAAATACCGGAATTTCAGCTTCAAAGAGTCTTTTCTGTGCAGTGTGCGACAGTTCATTTTTAACTATTATAGCTTTCACCTTTTTTTCAGCAAGCATGTCTACAGCACCAATGCCGCCTCCACTGGCATCCTCAAAAAGGACTATCCTATCAAAGAGGCCAAACTGTTCATCCGCGAGTTGGATAGAATCCTTATTAAATGATTTTAAGACGCTAATCGCTTTTAGAGGCGCTTCTATCTCCATTGAACTTATCTTCTTCAGTGTTTTAATGCGCCTTTGTAGATCTTTATTTATTCTTTTATTTTTACCAAACTCCTCGGACAGGCGTTTAATTTCTTTATCCCGCAGTGCTATCTCTTTGCTCATCTTGAGGCGTTTTGCCTCCTTCGACTTCAAAAAGTCAATCTTCTCAGTTAATTTTACAATATTTTGCTGATCTTCAACAATAGTTTGCTTGAGTTCTTTAACATAACTCACGAGCCGAGTTATCTGCTCATCTTGTCTTTTAATAATTAGGCGATAGAACGAGACATCAGGCTGTTGCTGAAAGCCCCCAGCCGGCGATGTTGCTTCTATCTGCTCCTCTTCAACCTCGGCAAATGGTTTTTTTAGCAATCCAACGGCAGATTCGAGGGAATGACCTTTAAGTATTAGCACCTGAAGCTCATCTAGATCTACTCCTTCTGGGGCTTTTTTTTCAATTTGCTCAAGTTTATTCTTGTAACTCCTATGGGCGTCTCGTGCAGCCGCGAGCGCATCTCGTTCGTGGTCATTTGAGTGCGCAATATTCTTAGTATCTTTAATCTTCTGTTCGATTGACAACGACGTGGGGGGAGCATGTAGAATAGAGTTAAATGCCCGTTTTATTTTTTCTACTGTCCCAGGAGGAGGATATTTATCAGTAGCTACGATGATCGGACGGCCAGTCTCGACCATTACTTCTATAATATCAGAAATCGAAAATGATCTAGCGCTAACTGTTCTTATTACGTTACCTTTCAAGTCTAAAACGGCCACGGCCGTCGTTGTGCCGGGGTCTATTCCTACTATAGTGTATGACCGCCTCGGCGCAACGTAACGTTTAAGCTTCGTAGAAGAGGTGTTAATTTGTTTGTACCTCCATAAAATAATACATTATTATGCCATATAAAATGTAAACTTCGGTTGAAATTAAGGTACTCGCTCACTTTTATGCAGTAGTGATATAGCTAAAAACACTCTCAAAATTTCTTCTGATCCCAAATTTTCTTCTGAAAAATGACAAAATGTTGTTCACATCTCTTGTTAAAAGCTCTTCCGAATTCGGATGCGAAACGTAAACATATTGAGGCCAGTCTATTATTGTTACTGTTCCATCAGCGTTTATCATCACATTATACTCGCTTAAATCTGAATGGATTATTTTTTGCTCATAAGCAGACTTGATTTGGATGAATATCAGATCTAAAAAATATTCCGGATCCTTGAGGTCGACCTTCACCAGATCTATGCCGTTGACTAACCCCATAACAACTATGTGCCTGTTATAGTCAATTGGCTCTGGTACCGACACTATCGGATAAAGTTCATTTAATGCCCGAAACTCTCGCTCGGCTGCGAGCTTTGAGGCAAGAAGCCACGAATAGTGGTCACGATCTAAAAGGTGACCTCGTGTGCGCTTTACGTGTTTAAACGTCAGACCCTCTCGGTGCAATTTAACTACTACTCCTCTCTCATCCCTTTTAGCGCCGTAAATATCCGATTCCTTTCCAACGCCTATTCTGGATCCTAGAGCGCAGATAGCGTTACGTTTAACTAGCGTATTCACTGCGAGCGCATCATAGCCAGTAAAGGTTAATTTATACCCAGTGTAATGAGTGATCTTGCGCTGCACCATCTTGAACTTTGATACGCGTTTAAGCCGATAGTTAACTTCATCTTTCGGAAGCCTGCTATATTTCGGAATCTCTTCAACAGGTACCCAGTCAAAATAACGCATCCCCACTTCCACAGCTCCTATTACTCTGAAGTCATAATCTTGGAGATCCTTAAAATTCTGGGCTACATCTTCCAACACTTTGCCATCCCTCGTAGAATGCCACATTTAGGGTTGCGACCCGACGTCCTGCTTGAAAGCCGAGGAGGAATCATCTACAAGCAGTTTAATATCCGGTAGTTATCATGATATAAACACAAATGAGATGCCATAAGTGTAACGCTAATGCTGTGATATTTCAGAAGTATTCAGGACTACACCTCTGCAAACGACATTTCTTTGAAGATGTCGAGAGAAAAATAAAAAGACATGTCCGAAGATACTATGTAGAAGGCACGTTAGCAGTTGCACTTAGTGGTGGAAAGGACAGTGCCGTAGCACTGTATGTCTTAAGCGAAATATACCAAAGATCTGCTGTAGAACTCATAGCTATTACTGTTGATGAAGGTATCGCAGGATATCGGGATAAAGCTATGGAGTCCGCAGCTATGCTCGTTACAGAACTTGGGGTAAGATGGGAGGTAACTTCCTTCCAAAAGGAGTTTGATGTTCGGATCGATCAGATAAGAGAGAGGCCCTGCACGTACTGCGGGATCTTTCGGAGA
This sequence comes from uncultured Methanomicrobia archaeon, assembly GCA_964557335.1. Classification (GTDB taxonomy): domain Archaea; phylum Halobacteriota; class Bog-38; order Methanoflorentales; family Methanoflorentaceae; genus DASPRZ01. Next base: position 3,821 of record CAZKZX010000101.1, read on the forward strand.
TCCCTTCTAAATAGGATGGCTAAAAAGGTCGGCGCAACTAAGCTTGCAACTGGTCACAATTTAGATGACGAGGCGCAAACAGTTCTTATGAACTATCTCAGAGGAGATATTGACAGGCTCTTGAGGCTTGAACAGAGTGTTAAACAGGGACTGGTACCAAGAATGAAGCCTCTAAGAGATGTTCCAGAAAAGGAAGTTGCTTTGTATGCGATTCTAAAAGGGTTGCCCATTGATTTAAATGAGTGTGAGTTCTCGCTGGGCGCATTCAGGGCTGAAGTTAGGGACATGCTAAACGATTTTGAGTACCGACACCCGGGCACGAAGTACTCTCTCATACATGGTTTAAACAGAATTTCAGGTCTCGCAAAGAGAGAGCCTTTTGAACTGAGGCAATGCAAGAAATGCGGTGAGCCATCAGTCAATGAATTCTGTCAGACTTGTAAAGCATTAATAAAGCTCGGAAAGGCGGTGACCTAACTTAACTACGGAGTATGTCGCAAACAAACTTGCTCACACACACTTATCACTATTTGCGATAGGTTTGGATAGAGAGTTTCAGTCTTTAATGAATTCTGTCAATCCCTTTAAAGCCAAAATCATAGTTGGTACTACTTAAGTGTCCGAGTGGCATTTTTTCCAAGCTATCGACGGATTTTTTATAAGGATTCAAGTACTCTATTTTCACTGGACCTAAAACTTGTGGGCTCTGCACCCCGGTCATTATCGCCATAACTCTAACACGGCCTTCAAACTCCTTCTGTACTCTTGCTCCCCAGATGACGTTAGCACGCTGATCAAGCTCAAACGTAAGGGCATTTGCAATCTCTTCAGCTTCTTTAAGCGTTAAGTCGGGACCACCAGTGATATGAATGAGGGCACCTTTTGCACCTCGACAATCAACGTCTAGGAGCGGGTGGTTGAACGCCTCTCGAACCACATCTCGGGCTTTATCCTGGCTCTTCGACTCTCCGACGAGCATCGCTGCTACTCCCCCACTGTTCATAACAGTTCTAACATCTGCATAATCGAGATTTATTAACGATGGTTGAGTGATGGTTTCAGCTATTCCTTTCACGGTTTCAGCTATAAGTTGGTCCATAACGGAAAACGCGTGACCGATCGGGAGATTGGGGACATAGTCAAGCAAGCGGTTATTATCAAGTACAATCACTGTATCTGTCACCTTTCGAAGCTCTTCAAGTCCCTCCTCGGCTTTCATGATACGGGCTCGTTCGACATCAAAAGGAGACGATACCATAGCTATAACGATTGCGCCGTGAGCCTTAGCAATTTCAGCTACAACAGGAGCGGCACCAGTACCCGTACCTCCTCCCATCCCCGCCGTAATAAACACCATGTCTGAATCCTTTAACAGATCTTCAATGGTCTTCCTTGCGAGCTCTGTGGCCCTCCTTCCGATATCCGGAAACCCGCCTGCGCCGAGCCCCTTTGTGATTGACTTTCCAACCAAGACCTTTTTATCGGCCTCTATCATATCGAGGTGTTGCTTATCGGTATTAAGTGCGATGGTTTCTGCGCCGTCCACACCTATATTGTACAGCCTATTTATTGTGTTATTGCCTGCCCCGCCGCAACCAACTATGGTGATCTGAGGCGTACCGAACTCTTCGATATCTTCATCAACCATATACCGCTTATGTTGTTCCATTTCGGAACGTTTTAATGCTTCTTGTATGATGCTCTGCAACTTCATCCCTTCTCCTAAATTAAGTAATGTGCTTTTCTATCCTGTTGAATACTTTATCATAATGAGCGTTAACAAGATCCCGAATGGCTGCTCTTATTGCTTCACTTTTTGAAGGATATTCCCCTGCTACTACGAGCTTATCAATGAATTCAAGCTGCTGTTTGGGGAGCCTGAGCGTTATTCGTTCCATGATGATCATCTTGCGCGCCTGAATTGTAAGATATTGATTCACACAAAACTGTCAAAAAGCATGAGACTTGCTTTAAGCTAGACATAAGTCCGATTCCTGTCTGACACTCCAAAAGATGGAAGGGATTATTAATCTTGCGTTATTGTATTATTATAATATTGATTAAATTTTACGAAAAGATGCTTAGCTCACTGGTTGAACATAAACCGTTAAAACTAAACACTCTGTGATTTTAACAATTTTTTAACCCTAAGAGATGCAACTACTATTAATGAAAACGAAGACGATTGATGCTATTAGCAATGAAACCCGCATAGAAAGTAATAAGTACATTCGCCATAGATATTGAGGTTGCCCGCCTTAACTTAGCCTGGCAGAGTGGTCGGCTGTAGACCGACTTGTCCCCCGTTCAAATCGGGGAGGCGGGATCTAGATTTATATGCAGCCCCAGTAGCTCAGCCTGGGAGAGCGCCAGACTGAAGATCTGGTTGTCCCCGGTTCA
>CAZKZX010000102.1:0-6175 GCA_964557335.1 uncultured Methanomicrobia archaeon
ATTAAGTATAAATTCCAAGGAACAACTTGACAAGCGCTTTAGAAGTTCCATTCGGGCAGCACTTCTAATTCTTTGTGATTTTAGAAGCGCCCCAAATGTTTTTATTGAATTGCTAACACCTTTTATACAATCGTTTGTGTGATCCAGGCGTATGTCAGGGAAAATATTTCTAATAGCCATCTCCACTTTGTCCTTTGATTCAGTGGGATGTAACGGGGTTTTAACATTTATGTTAGTTTCCGTAAACAAACACTCGGCGCTAAACTGTTTTACTAAAATATCTGAAATAAGTGATCGAAGCGCTTCGAGCGTGCCATCGTTTAACACACATATGTCAGTATTATTTAGAGCTTCCGCTAACCCCCAGCTTAATTCACGATCGTCTTTTATCTTGAAACTTTCATAATCTACTACATCGTCTGATCGTGCTCTTTTTTTTGCTCTCTCGTACCTTAACTCTGGGGAAGCCTCTATCGCTATTACTTTGAAATTCTCGTCAAACTCATTTTTATAAGCAACCACCTCAGCATACCCGCGTATGCCATCTATTACCACAGCGTTAGACTTTTGACTTTTAATGATTGGAATGCACATTTTCGCTATTGCATCCATTCCGTGCTCTTCTCGGAGTTTATTTGCGGTTAATCCGACGTTTTTTTCGTTTATCTTTATCCCCAGATTATGCATGCGTGCCCGGACGACATCACCCATTACCACAACTGGTATTCCCATCTCTCTAGCAATCGTTGCTGCTTCAGATTTGCCAGATGCTGGCATTCCTACGAATCCAATAACTTTCAACGTGATCCTCTCGTCATAGCAGGTTTCTAATTTGAACTTATCAGCTCTTCTCCAAATTCGCTCGTCCTGACTCTCATAGATCTATTACATCGTTTCGCAATACTAATCAATTCTTCCCTACTAATAGTCCGTAGATTTGCGTTCTTGCTGTACTCCGTCCTCCCCTGTTGCAGAATATAATTTATGTGTTCGAACTCCTTTGCAATTTCGAGTATATCTCTTTCTGCGGGAATTCCGTTGAAGACAGTCGTTCTTATCTCAAGTTCAGATAATTCTCCCGACTTTCGAGCCAGATATCCTAACTTTATCGATTCTCTTATCTTTTCAAGTTGTTCTTTTGATACGTTGACACCTGCAACAGTCGAATATTTCATGGGGCTTGAAAGCGGAGCTTTTACATCTATAAAAAGTCCGTCGAGCAAAACAGCTTTGATAAGGTATTGCACATTATTGGATAGTGTCCCGTTAGTTTCAACTCCCACTAAAAGTCCCATTTTTTTTACTTCCTCTGCTACCGTTGTCAGTAAGTTAAAGTGTACTAATGGTTCACCTCCAGAGAAAATGACTGCATTTATGAAATCTCTGCTTTTTTGAATCTCAACTAAAATATCATCGACATTCATTTGCACGTTATCTTCCCATAACTCGTAATTTTGACAATATATGCATCTCATATTGCAGCCTCTGAGGAATACAACCATCGCGACTTTACCGTGCCAATCAATTGTAGAAAAAGGTACGATAATTGACTTGTTGAAGTTTTTTAAATTGAGCTGCACGTTTTATCAACTTAACGATTAACAATTTGTTACTATCCGAACAAGATACTCGGAGCGTAATCGACGTTGATGTTGCCCAGCGCATATTTAAAATGCTTTTGGGTAACCTCACTTTCATCGATTATCGCTTGATGTAGGGCTACTTTTAGCACTTTCTCGACGAGATCTCTGCCTGAAAAGTGTGCGGATTGTTTTGCAATCTGTTCAAAATTCACATCTTTTGCTATTTTAATAGGAAATGTATTCGAATATTTTATAAGTATTTGTAGTCTTTCGGCTTCGTTTGGAAGTGTAAACGCTATCTCCTCTTCAAACCTGCTTCTGATTGAGGGATCCAGTGCGTTGTATCGATTCGTCCCTCCTATGGTGCATATCCCTGATCTGTCTTCAATCCCATCAAGCTCAGTTAGCAGTGCATTTACAATTTCTAGGACGTCTCCTCTTAGTTCTTGGTAGCTTCTATCGAGTCCAACTGCATCAAGTTCATCAATAAATACAATGCAAGGGGCAAGCTCGGCCGCTCTGTCGTAAAGACGGTGCACCCTAGTAGCCCCCTCTCCGACATGTTCACCAATAAGATGAGTCGATTTCACGGGTATAATAACTGCCTTTGTAAGGTTCGATAGCGCCTTTGCCATCATTGTTTTGCCCGTTCCTGATGGGCCGTAAAAAAGGACATTTTTAGGGGCCCATTCACCAAAGCTTTTTGGATCTTCCAAGTACTTTTCGATCAGCTTGCATTTTCTCTTTGCAGATTCTTGTCCGATTATGTCGTCAAGTACTACTTCCCTTGAAATAAGAGGGACCGAATCTTCTGCATTTTCAACGATTATGGCCGTTGAATCGCCTATCATTGCTCGTCTTGGCTCGATATTTACTATTTCAAAAGCGAAATCAGGATACATCCTTCTGTCAAAAAGGAAATCACCTTTTTTTACGGAGGAGCCGAACCATTGCTCTTTTGCATAATGGTGAAACACCTTTGGTTCGGATATTTCTGGATAGTCAAATCCCGTCTTCATCGGATATCCGGCAGGTTTTAGTATGACGAATTTAGCTTCAGATTCGCTGCGGTTGTCTGACAGGGGTTTTGCTTTTTTTTGCATATCTTATTAGTGAAACATATATGTTTCAAAGATTAAATTGTTTATGATAATGTATGGAAGCTATTCGGTCTTTTATTGGAATTGATCTTAATGATGAAGTGAAAGGCAAGTTTGCAGATATTCAAACTGCATTCAAAACATTTCACGAGTTTCAGTCAGTTAAATATGTGGATCCCTATATTATCCACATTACGGTAAAATTTCTTGGTAACATAACCTTGAGCGAAGCATCTAATACATGTAAAGCTTTAAAAATGGTTAAATTTAGGCCTTTTGAGATAAAATTTAAAGGCGTAGGCGTCTTCCCCAACAAAAAGCGCATTAGAATTATATGGGTTGGAATTGACGACGCGGACGAGCTAAAAAGTTTACACGAGCTTATAACATCGAAACTTCCCGGCAAATTTAATGAAAAAAGCGCGTTCAGTCCTCATATCACACTAGCGAGAGTGAAACGATATGACGCACTTGAAATGTCTCTGTTATTACGAAAAGTTGAGCAGCTGTCTGAAATCGACGTCGGAACTTTCACTGTGAACGCCGTCCAATTGAAAAAAAGCACTTTAACTCCTAAAGGTCCAATGTATGAAACGATTGAGGAAATAAAACTATGAAAAATCTTTCTGCTGTTTTACAGGAGGTTCTTAGAAAGATTAAGCCCTCTCCCGAGGAGTGTAATGAGCTCAAACAAGTAGCAGCTCATGTGATGAACAGCGTCAAGCAATCTGTGAAAAGAAGAGAATTAGGTGTAGACGTAATTCTTATAGGTTCTGCTGCTCGTAATACTTGGATCGCAGGAGATAGAGACATTGACATATTCATTGGGTTCGACCCGAGCGTTCCAAGAACTGATCTTGAGTACTTTGGAATAGAAATAGGAAAAGAGGTTGCAGGAGATTCGTATGTTATTCAATACGCTGAACACCCCTATGTCAAAGCTAAAATTAATGGCTTCATTTTTGACATAGTGCCTTACTACAAAGTCGATGCAGCGTCCCGGAGCATATCTGCCGTCGATAGAACGCCATTTCACCAGCAGTTTGTAACTGCCAATCTAAATAATAAGGAAGATGAAGTCAGGCTGCTAAAACAGTTCCTTAAAGGAACTGGAGTTTATGGGGCAGAGCTGAAAATTAGAGGTTTTTCGGGTTATCTTTGTGAACTGTTGATTATTAAATATGGGTCGTTCCTGCACTTGTTAAACGATGCAGCAGACTGGAAAAGAAGAAAATGCATTAGCTTCATGAATGAAGAAATCACACCAAAATTTGATAATCCGCTAATTGTAATTGATCCAGTGGATCCAAAAAGGAATGTGGCGGCCGCAGTATCGACAGAAAGCTTTCTTAATTTTATTGATTCGGCACGAGAGTTTTTGTTAAAGCCGTGTATTGAATTCTTTTTCCCGCCACCAACTAAAGCAATCAACGCGAAACATTTAAATGACATTTTAACTAAACGGGGAACCAAAATCTACGCTTTCAGCTTCAAAATGCCTGAGCTAGTAGAAGATATCGCATACCCTCAACTTGAGAAATCTATAAAAAGCATATGCAAAGCACTATCAAGAGTAGATTTTCAGCCTATTAGAACCGATATATATTATCGAAGAGGTAATGCAGTTTTGTTGCTAGAATTTCTTGTGTGTCACCTGCCACCTCTCTATCAGCACATAGGTCCTCCTGTTGACTGCAAAGAACATGCTCAAAAATTTAAGGACAAATACATGAATGATCCGACTGTTTTTTCAGGACCCTTTATTCAAGAAAGCCGATATAAGGTAGAAATACCAAGAAAATATCTTACGGTGGAGGCCTTTATGCAAAGACAGCTTAAGAATTTAAAATTAAGTGAAGCGGTTTACACTTCAATGAAAAGCGGTTGTAAAATTTTATGCAATGAAGACCTTCTGAAAATTAAAGATCAGAACTATAGGGAGTTTTTGGCAAACTATTTCCGACGAAAAAGGTGGACGTGTGGATAAATTTAGAGTTTCCAGTATTCAGATTGCACTGTTATTGCCTTTCTGACACGTTCTTCGACTTGTTTTGTCACCCCGTCGTTAACATAATTCTCTTCAATGTCGACCGCAAAGTTAGCTAATGATCCAAGTATCGACAACGTCGAATTTACGAGAGCAGTGATGTCATATCCGCCTTCTAGAACAGCGACTAATTGGCCGTCAGATGAAATGGACTTCACCCGTTCTACCAAATAGCTGAATCCGCGCGATGTTACTGACATGCCACCAATCGGATCAGCAAAGTGAATATCTTGTCCAGCGGATATAAAAGTCAGATCAGGCTTAAATTGATCGGCTATTGGAATAAGTAACTCGTCAAATATGTGTAGATATCCCTCATCATTTACTCTAGGTGGGAGTGGGACGTTAACGTTAAATCCCTCTCCGTTACCACGACCTACTTCTTCAAAGTCTCCAGTTCCCGGAAACAACGGTCGCTGATGTGTTGAAAAGTAAAGCACTCTTGGATCATCATAGAACGATTCTTGTGTACCATTTCCATGGTGTACATCCCAGTCTACAATAAGTATGTTGTGAACATCTTGAACTTTTAATGCGTATTTTGCAGCACAAGCAACGTTATTAAAAATACAAAATCCCATAGATTTGTTATACGTGGCGTGGTGACCTGGTGGTCGTACAAGCGCAAATGCGTTCGCTGCATCACCTAGAACAGCATCAACTGCGCAAATTACGCCTCCAACCGCTGCTAGTGCAACTTCATATGATTTGGGAGAGCAATAGGTATCTAGATCGAGCCATCCTCCGCCTGCCTCTGCGATTTCCTTCACGCTCTTTATGTAAAGAGGATCATGATTATATCGCACTTGGTCATATGTGGCTTTGAACGGTTTTAAAATTGGAAGTTTGCTCGCATTTTCATGTAATTTAATCCCTTTAATTATTGCTTTTAATCTCTCTTTTGACTCTATATGTGCTCCTGTATCGTGTTGTAGGTAAACACTATCGTAAACAATAGCTCCATTTATCATAATGTCACGGAATCAGGTCATTTGATATTAATTTATTATAAATTCACTTTCATCAAGAGTTGTACTCGAGCATTCAATTGATTTGTCGCAGTTAGCTTAATTTACGTTTATTATTATAATTGTACAACAACATGGTTACGCTGAAAGTTGAAGATTACATGACTCGGGACGTAATAACAGTTTCTCCAACTGATACAGTAAAAGACGTTATACATATGATCAAAAAAACTAAACACGATGGGTTTCCCGTCGTAAAAGAAGGTAAGATCATAGGCTATGTTTCTTCATTGGACATACTGTTATGTGAACCTACAATAAGAGTCTCCGATATAATGTCGGTGAACTTAAATGTCGCCCGAAGTAATATGGATTTGTTCGATGCAGCCCGCGTACTCTTCAGATCAGATAACAAGAAGCTTACGGTAATTGATGATGAGGGTCGTGTTATAGGAATATTCTCTAATTCTGATGTAA
>CAZKZX010000103.1:0-6169 GCA_964557335.1 uncultured Methanomicrobia archaeon
AAGAATGACATTTAGTTCTTTACTGCGCTACACAGTAGCGCGCGTCATCGCTGTGAGCAACCGAAATACAACAAAGAAAGCAAGAAAAAAATTTGTTATAAATGATTAAATGGTCGATACAATATAGGTAAATTTAAGTATAGTGGTACACAATGCCCTTGCCGGCAACAGCAGCGTAACGTCTGCAAGAAACAACTGTGTCTATACTACTAAGAAAATAGCCAGAAGGTGAGCGGCGTATATGTCTAGCAACATGTTGATGACAGTGGAAACAGTTAATTGTAGCTCTTGTGGAGCGACGATTGCATGTGAAGAGTATATAACTAGAGAGGGATTTGCCATCTGTGACAAATGTGCAGTGAGACTTGGGTATGTCGATGCGTTAGCCGAAGAGACCAAGCTTTTACAGAAGGCAAAACGCACAGGATTCCGGCGCGCCGCGAAAATTGGAGTTTTTCAAAGAGAGTGACTTCTGTCAGACTGAAAAGCAGCGCTCGTGCCCGTTTTCTATCGATGGCCGATACCTGTCTCTTATGATTGCTCTTGTTAAGCACAAAAGTCCTCCTTTGTGAGCGCCAACGACGTAGTTTTTCTAAAGCCGCTATAAACGTCTTCGTCGCCTTCTTACTGATAAAGAAGAGTTAGCGAAAGCGTTCAATATCTAGCAGTCACGCAGCTCGTGGACGATTCTATCCGCAATGGTCACTTCATTAAGCGGTAAAAATTACGTCGTCGTGAGATGAGAGGCTTGGGCTTATTAAATTACGGAGGGCTTAAGTTGACGTCCCTCATACATAAAAACTGATTATAAGGCAATCCTAGAAGTGCTATTTGCTTCAAGCATAGAGCTGGACAACGAATGCGAGAGATGAAAAACGCAGGCGAAGGTGACCAGAGTCTACAGCTTTTTGGGGGAGCGGGTTCCTGGACCATCGAAAAGCTCTACGATCCCGCGTCGCGAACGTACTTCGTTCCGTGGCTGCCCGAACAGGAATACCCTGGTCAGGGCGCTGAATCAATGAAGCGAGCATGGGCATTAACGCAGTCACGCAAAAGAGCAGATCGAGCAGAGCGCACCCGCCTCTGGGCCATCATAGATACCGGCATCCTTACGCACCACCCGCTTTTCAGGTCACGAATAGTGGATGCGCGAGACCTCACGGGAGAGGGACCTGACGACCACGACGGCCACGGGACGTTTGTGGCTGCGTTTACCGTCTTGAATGATTGTGGCGCACAGATCCTGAGCATCAAAGCAAAAGGCAGCCAACTCGTTTCCATGGCTGAGGATGTTGAGCGGCTGTCTCACGCCATCAGGTACGCGGTGTATCGCGGAGCACAATTGATTAACGTGTCGGTAGGCTTCACGATGCCACACACCGAGGTTCACGAGAGTCTTTGCGCTGCCGTTCACGACGCTATTGTGCACGACGTAGTTTTATCGGTCACCGCCGAATCGCAGTGCCCAGCAGACTGCGATCCAGACGTGTGGGCTTACGGCCTTATTTCCAAAGAAGTTGCGCTCTCTTGCGCCGTGTCTTCCAATGCACAGCGTGATACATCGGCATTTTCCATGATTCCGTACGATACGTGGAGGGAGTGGTTGAATATGCCACTGCCACGTAATGATGGTGCGACCCAACCACCTATGGCAGCAGTCAAGTGGTGTCGTCAGGGTGCTGCATTAGTAGATCGCGGGAAATACCGCTACGCCTCCGTGTTTTTCGACATTGCTTTAGAAATCGATCCGCTCTATGGGGAGGGATGGTTCCGCAAAGGGATGGCCTTAGCTGGGCTTGGCGAACACCAGGAAGCCATAGGCTGTTATGACACAGCGCTCGACATGGATCCGCGAAATGCGAGCGTGTGGAACAACAAGGGGGTCGCATTACGACGACTCGGCATGTTTGAAGAAGCTGTCGCATGCTACGAAAAAGCATTAGATATCGATCCAACACTTGTAGAGGCGTGGAACGGCAAAGGCGTTGCACTAGCGGTGCAAGGGAGGTACGAAGAAGCGCTTCCATATTATGATAGAGCGCTAGAGCTTGACCCCGCGTTTGTAAAAGCGTGGAACAGCAAGGGTGCGGCACTCGAAGCAATAGGGAGGTATCAAGAGGCCTCTGCTGTCATTGAAAAAGCGCTGGAACTCGATCCACGACACGCAAATGCGTGGTACAACAAAGGGGTACATTTCGATCGGCTCGGCAAACATCAGGAGGCCATAGGCTGTTACGATCGAGTACTCGAACTCAACCCTCAGCATGCGTACGCGTGGAACAACAAAGGAGTTGCTCTCGCGGCTCTTGAGCGATATGACGAGGCGTTACCATGTTACAGTAAGGCCCTCGACATAGATCCTGCGTTAGTCAATGTGTGGAACAACAAAGGCGTAGCATGTGCCGCGTTAGGAGAGTTTGGGGATGCTATCAGGTGCTATGACAGAGCGCTCGAGCTGGATCCTGCGTTTGCTGAGGCGTGGTATGGGAAAGGAGTCGCGTTAGAGGGGCTCAGCATGCATAAAGAGGCTCTTACGTGCTATGATAAAGCACTAACACTTAACCCAAGCCTTGTTGTTGCGTGGCGACGAAGAGAGGAGACAGCCGCAAAACTGAAACATCGCGAGCAGGAGTCGTAGGAAGGCATGGAGTGGAGTTACAGACTAAAAATCATGCGTCAGGATGCCAAGCTGACTAACTAGTGGATGCAGCCTCTTTTCGATGATATGCGCCAAGTTGATACGTGATAAACCCCTTTCAAGTAGACTTTTGAAAGGTGCTGTGAGATATTCATCGCGATGATACAGAGCATTTTGGGGTGTGCAAAGAATAGCTACCAAATCGCTCGCAGTTAAAACGTTGAAGCGTAAAGTAGTGAAAATCAAATAATTTAAAGAACTCCTTATATACGTGTAAAAAAGGTAGCGCGACAGCATACATCACACTGCCGCGACCATCGATAGCGGTATCGGCGCGAGCTACTATAATCCAAAGATGCTAAGCCCCAAATTCAATATCTGCATTGGTACGAAAAGCAGCGCATCCAACATCATCGATGGTATGAGTAATAGCATTTCAAGCATCGATCCGATAAGATCCATTAATATTCACCTCCTTTCATTGCTATCAGATTCGTTGACAATATGTCGTCAAACGCTAGCGTAAAAGTACATAATTAAACAACAACGCTTCTATATTAAATTTTTTAAATTGTCTTGCTACGGTGCACAATAAGTTAGCGGAGCATGCACGCTATGACATTTTCACTGTTTTTCTCATTTTTTAGAATTATTGATTACACGAAAAACAAAAAAAACACGCGAAGTAAATGGTCTTACTGCACATTGCATGAATTAAAAAAATAGGCGGCATAGATGACAGAGTGTCGTTCGGGATAGATTCCACAAAAGGGCAACAATGTCAAAAAAAATAGAGAACAAAGGATTGAAACTGAAAGGTTCGAGTTGTGAAGCCGTCTCAGGCTTTTCAGAACGTTCCGCACACTTCCAGTTTCAGTGATGCTTGGTTGTCAGTCTTATTGATGTTTGCTACATTACTTCGACGGCGTAATTAATATTAGAATTCCGGCGACCAAGAAAAGCAGGAACGAAACTACGCCCAGCCCTTCCAATACGAGCATCGCAAACGCGCTAATTATACATAAGGCGCCGCCGACCAACTTGTTCCTCTCGAGGGTTCCTCCGATAAAGCCGAGGACCGAGAATATAAAGCCGACTATCGCTCGCCAGAAGAGACTTACTGGAATAATGTTAAATATTAAGCCAAACGGACTGACAAAAAATGCAATAACGCTTACAATAATGCCGACTATTGCTCCCAACCAAGCCAGAAATCGTGCTTTGCCCATTTATAACCTCTTGATAACAGTTGAAAGGGACTTTTAATCCCTCAAACTGCTTTAGACTCACTTTTAGAAATAAAAAAGATTATACTCATTTTGTTGAGATATCAGCGAAGAGAGTTCATATTGCGCTCATAATCTCATATGAAGCAGTTTTATCTTAAAGAAATAATGCAAAATTCTTGATTTAAAGAGTTAGTGACTGACCCATTATATCGATCAGTTTAACTGGATTATTATGCCCTACTCGCGAGATAATTCTGCTGCAGAGGCCGTGATCGCATACCCCCTTCCTTAAAAAACCACCACTGGATTGATACGTAAATTGATGCCGCTATCAGCTTTTTCTCTAGCTCGATACTTCACGCTTTGTGCAGCCTGTTACGTAATAGGTAAACTGCTCATACCGAGCTAGCTGCTTACGAGAACCCACATAGACCTCTACGTGCCAACTCCCGTTGGTCCCTCTTTTATAGAACCGCGTTCTTTCGTCGTTTCGGATGCTTTCATGGGAGTGGACTGCTCCTTAGTCTCCTCTGCTTTAGTCTCCTCAGCGTCCGTGATCTCTACTTTGACTGCCTCCTTTTTAGGCTTGTGCATCTTCCGTGAGAAGTCCTGCCACATGCACCCCATCCCTTTCATGTGGTGTTTATGGTGCTTGTAAAGTTTCATGAGCTTTCGCACCGCTAATACCGCAAATGAGACTATTAATGCTACGGCAATCGGGATTATTATCAATCGCATAATTCCCGTTATGAGTTTCAACATCACACCTACGAGTAAGAGTATCGGGGCAAATATCAATCCCACGACCTTCACCATAACGTTAAACATCGCCATGGTTAACACAATCGGAGCAAACAGTAATTTAATTGGGGCTAATAGCAATTCAATAACCTCCTTATCAGTTTCTACATAAATCGTACTTCTTGTCTTAAGTGAGTTCTTATCACGAAGAGCTATTATTACATAGATTTTTCTATTAATAGTTTTTTGCGGGCGCAACGTTGCCACAACGTTCAAAGCCAAAGGAGTTGACCCGGGTTCGAACGCGTTGTAGCGGCACAAACAACGCCTGAAGAATGCAACGCTCGCATTCCTGCCCGTTGGTTGTTATTTTTAGGAGGCACGCCCTTTATCGCGGTGGTCATTTGATAAAAGCAATTTAACAGCCCTGCAATCGATAATTTTCGTAATCGCTATAGTTTTTCCGCTGACTTGGGGGTTGACATAACTGAGAACGGGATTCAAACGCTGACGTTTTTTGGTCCGCTTATTTTTATATCCCGGTATGTTCTGTAGAGCGCAAGCGCTAAACCGTAGACGGCAGGTCCGATAATGATGCCAAGAGGTCCAATTGCGAAGACGGGAGCCGTAAATGCAAGAAGTGTTATGATCTGCGGGACCTTGGCCCTGAGGTACGATAATTGCGGAATGATGTACAATCCCGTGAGCTGGTCGAGAACAGCCCAACTGAACGCTAAAAGAAGTATCGCGCGTAGGGGCTCCCCGATGAGGAAGAAATACGCGGTGAGCGGAACGTAGATGATTGCCCTCCCAATCACCGGAATGAGCCCAAAAATGCCAATGAGGATTCCAAACGTTACAAAGTAGGGGACGCCAAGCAGCCCGTATCCAATAATGGCCAGCAAGCCACTAAAGAGGCTCACTGATATTTGGACAATGTAGATCGTATAGTAGATTCCCTTTATGTGATCCAAGAATACGTGCATAAGCTTCTCGTACACTGCAGGAACAAGCGTCGTGAATTCGGTGAAGGCTCTTTCCCCCGTGAGCAACAAAAAGTATACAATGAGCGTGGTGATGATCAGTTCGACGACATAAGTTGGAATACTAGGGATAGTCCTGCCGAGGGCATCGATCGCAATACGCACGCCCCCCTGCAACACAGAGGAGATAATGTCCGTCAGACGATCCTGCAGGTTAGCAAGAGGAACTGACTGACTGATTCTGTGGCTGATGCGGTTGACGATGCTGCTAAGGCCACCACCAATCAACAACATATCGATATTTTGAGACGCCAAGAGCTTAGTGAACTCGTTATAGACAATGAACACCACAGAGAGAAGGACCGCCATAAGGCTTCCCCACATCGCCAGCAGAACAGCGAGCGCTGATAACTTCGGCTTACCCGTCCGACGTGCGAGCCACGTGTGGGGATAGTGCAAGAGGTATGCCAAAAAGAAACTTACCACAATGACTTCCTTGAACGGCCACGTCAAGAAAATTATGAAGGATGCGGTGATGAATACGATGATGAGGGCAATAAGTGCGTCGCGTTGTTTTG
>CAZKZX010000104.1:0-6139 GCA_964557335.1 uncultured Methanomicrobia archaeon
CGACGTTATCCTAGTGGGGTGATTTAATATAAATACTTCGCTAATAAACTGGCGTACGGCTGTTGGCCGCTTATTAGATAGAACCATCCCTCTTTCTATTTCATTTGGTTTTGCACCCTTAAGCGCTATGCCTACAATATCCCCGGCAGACGCCTTATCAACTCTGCAGTGATGCATCTCTATAGATTGCACTTTCACTTGCAAAAACTTGCTGTCTTTTGTCGGACCAAGAAACAGCGACTCTCCAACGTTCACAGAGCCACTTTTGATAGTGCCACTAGCGACCGAACCAACCCCTCCAACCTGATAAACTCTATCTATGTAAATTTCGAAATCCAAGTGCTGACTAAGATTTCTTTTTGGAAGGCTTTTGAAAAGTCCGTCAAATATCTCCACACCTTCCATCGTAACAGGAGATACCCGTATGATAGGAATTATAGTGCCTTGAGCAACTTTGTCTTGCACATTTTCGATTCCCGCAATGGTTTTCAACCTATACGGGATTCGACCTACCATTCCCAGAATGTCGTATATTTGAGATTCTACATCCTGTATTCGACTTTCGGTTACCCTATCGACTTTGGTCACAGCTATAATGCTCGGTAAATCCATCGCAAGTATTATGCCAAGATGCTCTCTCGTGACATGGGTTACCCCGTCATCTGCGGCGACTACTAACAAACCATAATCAAGTTTTGGTCCTACAATTCCTCTTATCGTAGTTCTCAACCATGGCTCGTGGCCAACTGTATCCACAAATGAAATAAGTTTTGTGGATTGTTCGACGACGCTTGCTCGCTCCTTCTTGCTGAGGGGATTTTTTAGCCTTATAACGTTGTCATTAAATCCATAAACTCCGTAAGACAGGTCTGCAGAAAGCCCTCTCTCCACCTCATGGGGTTTCACATCTAAGTAGAGTCTAGTTTTTCCTGAACCATCATCTGCAACGCCACTAACGATCGTGCCTACGAGTGTACTTTTACCGTGATCGACGTGTCCAGCAGTTCCTACGAGTATGTGATCCTTTTTAAGTTGTCTGTTTTTAATAGTCAATACACCAATGTAGCCATCATTTATTTTATATTCTTCCAGTTCACTAATATACGCTCGAACTTCAGAAGCTATCGTGCCTAAAACAAAAATAGATTCCTTCAAATGTTCTTTTGGAATTCCCTTTAACTCTCCGGAATCTGTTATCCCTATTACATATCGCGTAGTTCCATTTGATTCAATCAACTTATATTTCATCTGACAGGCAAGTCCTTGTCGTCTGTCAGATTTTAAATGAATAGTTTTTGTTAAAAACTCTTTAAACTCAATATCATCCCCCTCACCGTTTATAGCTATACTTTTTAACTTATCAAAGTCAGAAACCATGAATATTATTACTTTTGTAGGTGTTATTATAAAAGCATCGCGATGAAGTTTCGACTGTAATTTGTGTCTTTTCAGCTTAACGGATTATGTGCATGCTAGCTTTGGTAAAAGCAAGACCATAATATTGACTCAAAAAAAGTGCGGGCAAATGTAACTATGATGGTGACATAACGCACGTATACCTTATCAGCAATCTAACTGCCAAAAAAAAGCTATAATATAAAAAGCGTGCTATACTATAAGGTTGAGTGTTGAAAGCGCGTGTAAGTTAACTCCAATTTTTGAATTGTCAAATAAAAGCATGTTTTTCATAAAAGCCTTGTTAGAACAAGCATCTTTGTAACTGAAAAAAATTATGATCAATAACGTTATATAACAAAGAACAACACTTTTTACTAGAAAATGTTTAATGAATTTTTTCTATTTTTAGGATTCTCTACGTTCAGCTTTTTTTTAGCACTCCTAACAGCAGTCGTCGTTATTACTATATGGGTCATTAGATCTCACAATGAAACAAATTATAATGCTGTTAATTTTGTTCTACTTGCTTTAAGTTCTTTAGAGAGTTTGGTCAAATTTACGTTAAAATGTGTAAAAATTGATGATAGATTTGTGGATAAGGTAATTGTCAAACTTAGAACGCAAAAATCTCACAAAGAGTTTATGAGTGCACCACCAGAAGAAACTGCTATTTTTTTACCTCAATGCCTAAGATCACCGTCATGCCCAGCAACTTTGCTTGAAGAAGGAATTGTATGTGAGAGATGCGGCAAATGTGAGATTCGTGATGCTCAATCAATGGCCCTAAATCTTGGCTATATGTTTTTTGTAGTACCTGGATCGAGCTTCATAAAGCGCATGGTAAAAAAGTATAATCCGCGAGCAATTTTAGGCGTGGGGTGTTTACAAGAGGTAAAAGAAGGGGGTGAGATGTGCAAAAAAATGAAGATACCAGCGCAGGGTCTAGTTTTGCTGCAGGATGGATGCATATCGACGCGACTTGACTGGGCGTCGTTTTATAATCTGCTTAATAAATCTTAACTTATCCTGTAATGTAAAACGCTGCCCTACCAAAATTTTTTAACTTTAAGCGAACATCTTTTACTACTTCCGATCCGAGTGGCCGAATTAAAGTGTCAGATCCGACTTTATCAGCAAGATTTAATATATCCGTCTGAATTTCAATTGGTGGTCTAATTGAATAAATCAAACTCGCCCCCATATATATCGACAAGTGTGGATCTGAGATGTCGTCCTTTACGTAAATACTTCGTATTTTTTGATCAATCTGATTGATATCGATAATATCAGACACAATTACTTTCACGTATTCGGAAAGCTTTGTCGCAACGTTATAATTCAAACCCACTCCAATTTCCACAACTTTGCCAAAGTAATTCTCCTTAATGAATTTAACAATATCATCAGAATCCACCACGCCCACCATACCAACACTTTTTAATTACTTGGCATTGCGTATATAATGTACGCGTAAGTATTAGCAAATTTTGTTTGCGGCAACAGTTTGAGGTAACAGATTGTTTTTAATACGTAAATTCAAACCATCCGACTTTGAAAGGGTTATAGAAATTGAAAAAGAGGCTTTTAATGAATTTAACCCTTTACTTTACATGACAGCTTATGAGTCGTTTTCAGATAGTTTCCTCGTGGCTGAGAAGGATGGGCAAGCGATAGGATTTATTGTCGGAATTGCAACGGCTAGCGATGAGGTCAGAATACTGTCATTGGCCGTTAGTGAAGTGTATCAAAATAGAGGAGTAGCAACAATGTTGCTTAAGAAATTCATGGGAATATTTCACGCGAAAGGAGTTCTAAATATCAAGCTTGAAGTTAGATCAAGTAATCTCGGCGCGCAAAAATTGTATGCGTCGCTAGGGTTTAAGACTGTAAAAATAATCCCGTCGTATTATAACGACGGGGAAGATGCCTTTCAAATGGTGAAACTATTGATATGAATACTATCGAAACTTTGTAATTTCCGTCTTCGCTGCTAGTTCTTTCATTCTTGCTGAAATTCTTCCTGTACCGGAAAATTCATCTTCAGCCATTACTGTTGCTAATTCGTTTCCGAGAACAAAAATAGCGTGCTTATGTTCTGCTTTGCTTCGATGTATGTGCATTGGACCAATATGAAGTGAAATGTACTTATCGAATTCGCTGGCGCAAAGTCCATTTTCCTCAAAATAGTTCTTAACACGAACAAGAAGTGTATGCAATTGTATCAATTCTTCTTTATGCATGGGCCAAACCTCTTTGATGTTAGTACCTAAAAAATCACTGAATCTATATAAAGTGTTTTTGATGGAACTATGCTGCCTACAATCTTTATTAAAATATTTCGGTAACTATTAGTAACAATTAAAGATGTCACGGAATAATGCAGCATCTTCAATATTTTGAATGTAGAGGTTCATACCTCTAAAATTCTTGAATCGAAGACTCGCGAACAACTAATTAGAACGTATGTTCTGCTTCAATATGTATACCTACAACATACGTATTTACACACTAGACTAATAACTCATATAGCGTTTACGATGAATTAATAACATACAAATGGACGTATTTTTTGACTAAATGTCTTATTTATGCCCACGTACGAACAACTAAACGCGATACCGCAGCGTTGTCATCGACTGAAAATAAATCATTCAAAAACCTATTTAATACATAGTGGGGATCAAAGCTGTTTTTAATCCTTGATACT
Organism: uncultured Methanomicrobia archaeon; assembly: GCA_964557335.1. GTDB lineage: Archaea > Halobacteriota > Bog-38 > Methanoflorentales > Methanoflorentaceae > DASPRZ01. The sequence continues at coordinate 4,106 of CAZKZX010000104.1, forward strand.
TGATGGAACTTATGACACTTTAAATATCTTCCGTCGTTAAAACCTTTACTGAAAGTGGTCTTTTTACCACATTACCTATTTTCACACCGATCAGATAATCAAGTTCTTTTTCTGCAGCTATGTCAAGAATCCTCTGCGTTATTACCCCATCGAAGACTACGCTCTTTACCAACCCATTTGATTCTTTTAAGGTATTAACTAGATCTCTTACCTCTACTTGCTTTAAAACATTCCCCTCAGCGTCGAGTAAAAATGCATTTAGAGTTCCATTTAGTTCGTTAACGTAACTCTTAAAACTTTCCTTTACAGTTGAATCTTCAGTGCTCTCAATTATATTTACGATTGGAGCGGGTTCTGGTTCTTTTTTGATATTATTCGTCGCTTTTTTCTTACTCTTTTGCTCTACGACTTGCTCGATTGGAACTTTATTTCTGAGAGATTTTACAATTTCTTTCTGACCTAAGTCTTCTACACTTTTGCCCTCCGGGGCGTACGCAACGTAATCAACATCAGCTGTTTGGAGCAATTCTTTTAATATTAACTCGCCGCCACGATCGCCATCCAAAAAAGTGGTAACAGTCTTTTTCTTGCTTAGATCAACGACTGATTTTGGTACGTTTGTTCCTTCTACAGCTATTGCATTTTTAATTCCGTGCCGAAGGAGATTTAAAACATCTGCCCTACCCTCAACTATTAAGATGGCATCCGAATCGTGGATATTTGGACCAGCGGGAAGTTTTTCTTTGCCATAAAAAACAAGCTCGTCAACTCGTACCGCTTGCTTAACAGATTCGGTAAGTTCTTGGCTCTCTGGCATGCTCTCATCAAATTTGTTAAGTAGTATGTGTTTTGCTTGATCTATAATCTGCCGTCTCTTCGACGCCCTCACATCTTCAACCTTAGACACAGAAATACTTGCTATGCAAGGTCCAACTCTGTCGATCGTTTCTAAAGAAGCTGCCAAAATTGATGTCTCGATTTTATCTAACGAAGATGAGATCAATATATACCCATCAGACTTTCCTCCCTTTGAGCCTATATTCACCTCAATTCTTCCGATTCTTCCGGTTTTTTGCAATTCTCTTAAATCAAGTTCATCTCCGAGCAAACCTTCAGTTTGTCCGAAGATTGCCCCGACGACGTCCGGTTTCTCCACAACCCCATCAGTATGAATGTCAGCGTAAATAACGTATTTAGTAGTATCAGAATTTTGCATATAGTATCAACTCCTTAGAAATAGCAAACTTTTTAGATGTACTAGTTTAGCTACAAAATCTTCAGCTATTTCTACAGATTTGCCACAGTCTCAAAATTTTAGGTAAACACAACGTTTGCTTTAATTTTGATTAATTAATGTGATTAATTTCATTATATACTTAGATTCTATTGTAATTAAACCTACCGATTATAAATTAACCACTAAATTATTCTCTAATTTCAGTATTTAAAATTCTCAATTCAAATGATAATTTTGCTTAAAACAGCTTTCACTTCCTCAATATCAATGTTCTTCAACAAAATTATTTTTTTCGACCTAGTGGCGCCTGATACAAGTTGTACATCTCTGATAGATTTTTTAAAGACCCCTGAAAGATATCTTAGAAGTTGTTCGTTAGCCTTACCCCGCTGAGCATATTCTGTAAGCTTAATTTGAATTGATTTGCGCCATGTATTACAGCCGCTGATACCAAGAGAGTGCGTCCCCTGAGTGACTTCAATATTCATCAAGACGCCATTTTTTACATTAGATAAGGCACACTCGAAGTTCATAATAAAGCAGTAGTGGAGTGCAAGAATATTGGTCTTTGCCCTGACGCACTAACTCCAAAGGTTCACACTGGTGAACACTCGCTGTCCCCTTCGGTTACCCTCGTGCCAGGGCTTATTGCGACCTATCATCTACCGTCATTGGGTTGTCTTACTGTCATCGACGGGTGTTTACCATTAACTCTAGCAAGGACCTATAGTAACGGCTTTACTCTTTGCTCTTTTTTGCCCTGATGATCACATACTCACCGCAGTGATAAAATCACA
>CAZKZX010000105.1:0-6117 GCA_964557335.1 uncultured Methanomicrobia archaeon
CCATCTATGTACCTCTGATTTGAATTACGGTTAGCATAGTATATAAAGCATTATGGAATCCAGGGAAATATAGTTTTTAATATTCCTCCAACAATTGAATTAGATCCCAAGTTCTTACCAATATATCCGACAATTGAAGTTAGAGTAATTATTATTGATAGTTGCCAGTGTTTCTCTACGAAGGTGGGAATATACATAAAGAAATCAATTATTCTCTGTTGCAGTCTCCACCAATCTGTTATCACCCGAAATATACTACCTCCAGCTCCCCATATTACAAGCATTGATCCGATTACTTCTACCATGAGAAATATCCACGGTGCATTTACTACAACAATCATCTCGAAAACAAATATGCTAGTGGCGATATTTGTAAGCGTACCTATGAAACTGGTTAATAGTTTTATAATATCGGCATGAAATGGTAATGTCAGTCCTTCCGTTAATATCTGGTTTTTGAAAGTATCTGATGAAGCATACCAGACGAATACATGTACTGGTGCAGTACTGGAAATAGTGAATCGCGTTACAGGAGTATCAAGTATTCCATTTTGCGGGAAAAATACTTTTGTAAATTGAAGATTGCCAATGCTGGCGACCTGTGAAAAACCTTGAATATTACTAAGCCCAAATAATCCAGCGAATGGATCGTTTCTTATTACTGCATCATAAATTATATGGGCAGCACCTGGATTTACACCACCCGGATTCACCCGATCAATAACATCTACACTCCAAACCTCCCTAAGTATTAATCCTATATCTCCGGTTAAATCATTCCTTCCATAATTTACTGCATAAAGCGTCTTGGTTTTATGCCTGAACCACTCATCCGCATCTGATCCAATGCTGATATTGAAAACTCTGTAAGCACTGTATGAACCGGAAGAATCATAAGAGGTAGTAATATTTCCAGTTACCGAGGCATCATCATAGTAAAACGTTATATTCACAACGTTTGGATCTGATGAAGTCTGTATATACATTTCGAGGAGATTCTCATCAACAGCCCCGCCATTCCAGTCTATATCAGTACCATAGAGACCCCAACATCTATCCTGCTCACTTGCATTGATAATTGATGAACCAGGAACAATATCATCAGTAACATTTAATGGAGCGATAGCATAGACCGGGGTTACTGATAGAAGCATCAATAAAATAAGAACTGGAATGAAATATTTTAGTTTCATATTTACTTCCATCTTATGTTACCGAATATAGATCCTCCTCGACCACCACCTTTATTTCTCTTATATCCCGGTATCTCACCTGTGGCAGCATAGATAAACATCCATAAAAGGGTCAGGACCATGATATAATATCCAATTCCGATGATGAACTGAACTCCACTGCCAATGAATTTCATACTCTCATCGAAAGCGCAATTCAGATCACCATAGGCACACGTTCTCATGGCCGTTGCTGTGGTTGTCGGTGTAACTGTTACAGTTGCTGTTGGCTGTATCCCTTGCGTTAACTCAACCTCTACATAGACGCCAGATGTGCTTATAGTCACGTCTCCATCAACCGGGAAATACGCTGGTTTTGTAACTGAATAATTATAGGTTTCATTCAGGATGAGTAGATTAAAGACCGACGTTCCCGCCAGGTTAGTTGTAGCAACCTGTCCTGTATTCAGTATCACCGATGCACCAGGAATAGCGAGGGGATAATCACTGGTATCATGTACAAAGAAGGTAAGCGTTCCATTCGTTGCTGATTGAGGTGGACCTGTCAGCTGAGCATAGAGAGTTGTACCCTCACAAGTTGTACTAGAGCCAGGTATTTGCCATCCCGCACCGAGAGGGAATGCAGGATATCCAGTATATCCCGACTTCGTAGCATTGCTGGCATAATTATCATTCATATATGGAATGCTGACTGATCCAGCACCATAAGGAAGATAAAAAGATTCGCTTGTGCCTTTTGTTATATCGTAGATATTGAATGTAGATCCTGAAACAGCATTCCCATTAGCTGTATTCTGAGTTATTGCGGTGATATTGCATCCTGGCACCATGTTTGAACCAGTAGAATTCCAGATGTATGTATGCGAAGCTCCAGACAAAGGATTTACTATTACAAGTTTCTCCCCTTTATACGATAATATAGGAAATTGCCAGAGCGTTTCATTCGAGGTATCATTTAAAACCTCTGTCCAGGTTGCCCCATTATCAATAGTAGTCTGAAAGATTGTCTGGGTATTGTAGTGAATACCATTAAAATATTTATCGACGTTGAAATAATCGTAAGGGAAGCCTTGTGTCCGGTTATACGCTACCGCGAAGTTATCGGTATATTCTATCCAGTTCTTAAAATGATTTGCAATAGCTTGTGATGGATCTCCCCCGTTCATTGCACCTAGAGAAGTATCCCTGAAGTAAACACTATCTGCATTAGTTAAATTCTGTGAGGTTGTGCTATAATAACTACCACCCTGATAAAGATTAAACTGGGACCAATCGGCAGAAATATTAGTAATCTGCAATCCAGTGAAAGTTCCAGGGGTCCATGTATATGCCCCATACCTTATAATAATCATATCGTTTCCATAGAGGCCACCAGGCACGACCTGATAAGAAAGTATACCAGTTGCTATCTGGGTTCCAGTTCCAATAGGTCCAATCCATAAGGTAGCTCCCATACTGCCGTAGTTGGATGTGCGATTCAATTTATTGACCTGGCAATAGGCACATACTGAAGAATTAGAAACCGAATAAAGCCCCTCAAATAAAACCGAATTGAATATAGGATAGTATTCAATTTGCTTAAAAGCAATTTGGTTAAAATACTTTGGTCCCCCTTGACTGTTTGATCCTTGGGTTAGTATGTATGACTTCTGAGCGAATCCAAGATCGGTAACATTCCCAGTATTTGGTGATGCACAAACAGGCAATATGACCAAGCTCATCAGGAAAAGCGTACAGAGAAGATATCTGAACCCCATTATCTCCTCCTGGCAATAGAGATGAGAACCGCTGCCATGAAACCGAATGAGAGCAAGGTTATAAAGTTTGTTTGAGACCAAGTGAGGAAATCAGATCCAAGGCTGCCAATATCTGAGAATCTGGACACCTCAGATGGTTTCATTACGATAGAATAAACACCGGGTTGGAATATGATTCCAGTTGATGAGGTATTGGCAACTTCAAGCAATGACCATGTACCATTTATATCGAGTCCATAAATTTCAATATTACTGCCAGTTACGATATTGAGATCGGATATAGAGATAGTCGTTGTATTATCCATCGCTGAAACAGGCCAGGCCACTAAAAGAAGAGCAATGCCAATAAGAAGAAGGAAGGGAAATCTTTTCATAGGTTGGATATAGGTCTTTCGGGTATTTAATATCTTTTGGTTCATAGGTAGGAGTAATAGATGGTCATGTTGCCCTGCGTGAAAGTCCGCGGTGCATCAGTAGGAACAAGTATCACAGCCTTTTCAGCATTTTCACCCACCAATGGTAAAGCACCACTTGATATCTCACTGAATCCTTCGATTATTGGATCAAATGCTCCAAGATAGATATTTCCATGCCCGGTATAATATAATTGCATAACAAGTGAATCCGCATCAAATGATGAATTTACAATTGGAGTAATGGATAATAATGTTCCTGAAGAGGAGAGCGTGAATATTGTATAGTCATTCACTCCTGAAAGCTGCGAATAATTCACATTTATTGATCCGGTAATAATTGATCCATTCCCAGGAATAGCAGTAAGATAACCAGATGTGCCTGGCAATCCAGCTTCTCCCTGTGGTCCCGCTGGTCCTTGTGGTAATTGAGCATTCTTAATGAATCCTAGCAGAGTTGCCAAATTCGATATAAAACCCGCTATTGTCCAGTCTGGCAGGGGGTTTCGCTGGATACTCTTTATGGTTACTCCAGGAGGATTCACGGGAGTTGGCGCAGGGGTCGGGCCGGTGACCGTAATGTAGTTGGATTTCAATTCTGTATCACAGCCCTCGGTTCCACAGATTGTCAGGTTCACATCAAAAGATCCAATCCACCCATAGATATTAGATGGATTTTGAAGTGATGAAACATTATCATCTCCAAAACTCCAGTTCCAGCTGTCGAAGGTTCCGGTAGATGAATCTGTACATGAGACTGATAAGGGCACTACTCCGGTTCGTGGACTACATGAGAATGCTGCACTAGGAGCGGGTGGAGCTGCGGGAGAGACAGAATTAAAGGCTATTTCAAATCGCGTTCCTGTACTTACAAGCCCGGAACGCAAATAGAGGGTATAATATTTCTTGGGTGGATCGGTGCTTATATCGAAGCTTTGTTTTGTGCCCGGTGTAAATGAGATAGATGATTGGTAATCTATTAACGTAGGCGATTCGGAAGCGTCTCCCAAGACCGGGCTTACATTTTGCCCGTATAGATACCATTCCAATCCTATAGAGGTTTGATTCATCATCACCGTATAATTCTGGATCGCCCCGGCTGTTTCAAGGTTGATCACCTGGATACTTGGAGGCCGTTTCATCGTCCAGTTAAACGGCGTGATAAGCTGGGGGTTAGGGGTAGTAGTTCCATCATTAAATGCCGCAGTTATTACGCTGCCAATGTCGAATCCATCAGTCAAGATGATATAATAATACCTGAAACTTGATGGGTTGAAATCAAATTCCTGCGGAGTGTTTGCCGCAAATGAGTAGTATCTCCGGGTATCCAATATGGAAAATGTTACCTGATTATTGGTTCCCAGGATTACCCAAGAACCATTAACCACATCCTGATCAGATGATAAAGTTACATTACAAATTGATTTACTTGAGCCGATATCCTCTACATAGACTGCTGGCATGAAGTCTACTGTCATGCTCGCCCCTGCTACCGCTCCGGTGAGAACCACTACCGCCAGCGCGAGGAGGGCGAGCCGCATCTATCCCCCGTTCCCCGGTTTCGATACATAGAAATTCCCGCACTTGGTATCCGATCCCCCGGCATTCGTCGCCATGAGACAGAGAGTATATCTTCCACCGATCCCCTTCGGGAAGAAGCTCGGGTTCTGAAGCGTGGAGTTCAGCCATGTTGGGAGCCGGCTGCCCGAGGGATACCAGAGCCAGCTCGTCGGGGTTCCGGTGGAGGTGTCCAGGGCGGCGAGGGTCTGGTTTCGGTGGCTGGAATTATACCCGCCGGGGCTGATGAGATTTCCCAAGGCGGTGAGGTTGAACATCGCAACCGGGGCGGGGGCACCGCCAGTCGTGTAGGCAGCATAAAATGAATATCGGTTGACCTCGGCGGAAGTCACCAGCTTTCCGGGCCATACGCCATACGTTGTCAGGTTGATCGCTCCTCCTGGTGAGATCTCGTCATACATCACCGAGGCATAGCCGGGAATTACATACCAGTTTCCCTGCAGGGCGAGATCATATTGGGTACTCGCAGAGACCGACGCTACGATGGGCACCGTGAACCATGCTTTCGTGGTAGTCAGGGTCGCGCCATAACTCGTTTCATTTTTCGCAAGCAAAAGCTGCGAGCCATGGGTATAGATGGCAACTTTAATATTTGCTGTCTGTGATCGGTCCCCAATTAAACAGGCGGAGATGCTACTGACACTCCCATCTACTGCATCCATTGTATAGGTTGCATTATACATCGTATCCGTACCCCGGTTGGTCTGGGTATTCCCGCACGTCGAGTTTCCAAAGGAGAGTCCGGCTGCCTGGTAAATCGGGTAGGTGGCTGTGTTCAGGAACGTCTGGGGAATACTCACTGTGAGGATGCCTCTTCCCCCACCGAGGTCTTTCCAGGAGAGGTTTCCCCATACTTTCTTTCCGGTGGCATCTGTAATTAATGGGCGCTTGATGGTTCCGATTTTCCCGGTCTGATTGCGGTTCCAAGCTGCCCCATCTGCCCGGTATGCTACCACCGAGCCGGCATATTCCATATCACGGTGCGCACCAAAGCAATCCGTATCAGTACATGAGCTATTGGCCTCTGAATATCGCGGCTGGTAATGGAGGGCCACATTTTTAGCCGTGATGTTAAATGAAATCGTATTTATTGGCGGTTTTTGCTTTAGAGTGACATTGTACTCGTATCCGTCGAACACGTCATAGACGGAGATGATGCCCCCCTCGATATCCACC
>CAZKZX010000106.1:0-6096 GCA_964557335.1 uncultured Methanomicrobia archaeon
AGCCCATTCGGTAACGGCCGCAGCGGCCACTTCCGTTTATCCCGCTCTGCGTCTACGAGGTCGTTTATTACATGCGAAACTGCCAAGAGAAACCACGCCCCGATAAGTATGATGAGAAATTGAGGATCATTAAACCGTCCACCTGCTAACGCCCACGCACCTACTATAACTGGCAGAGACATCGTATTCATCGCTACCCGCTGAAGGGTTATGAACCCAATAATTTCATTCCGGAGTGAGGGTTCCGTCGGCGTAGCTTCACCGAACAATACATCCGCTACTGACGCTTTGGCAGTCGCCATGTTCTTTTGCTCCTCTTGTAGGGTGACGTAAACAAAGTAGTTAAAATTAACTTTTTTTTTATTTGTCTTCATTAATCCCAAGGCACTTTTAAAGAGCCTCGACAACGGAAGTTTAGTGTCCCCGGCCACCTATCTGTAGAAATAGTTCTACCTTATAATCCGAGCCCGTGACATCCGGCTATCGCGTGGGTTATAACCGTCTCCGGGGATATCGTCTACATAGCGATTAGGCGAGACGGAAGAAAGGTAAATTTGTGTAGAGGACGTTACCACATTGCGTGGCTGATGTGGAAGCTTATACTACGTCACGCTGAGGAGCATAATAAGCTATTCAAATAATATTTTAATAAGACAGTGCAACGTTCCTACATTTTGAATACTATAAGAGTCCCACAGCTATCAGGAGCAACCCCAAGAGGGGAAAGGGATTAAAAATGGGCGGATATATTAGCGGAACTGCTATTGGAGCGGTGGCCATAATCCACCCTATCCCTATTAACAATGCACCTAACGGAAAAAGCGGAGTAAACAACATAATTGTTCCATCCTCTCTGTCACCTTTTACAGGCCTTTACGGTGATTAAAAGCGCATTGAAGCAGAAAATCAATACCATTTAAAACGCCGCTTATATATAAAGGTTTTTTTGCCTTTGCCATTTTCTGCCCAATAAATCTTTAGTTTCAATGTGTACATAGTGCCGAATGCAGAACAAAAGATAAGAAGAAAATAACCTTGAGTGACTTAGCAGAAAGATCGCAACGACGAATGAGAGTTCTGGACTCTCATGCCAGCCTTTCATCTTTCGAGAGAGGGTTCTCCCTAATGCCTCTCTTAACACATTTATCCATCCATGTTCATCGTATGCGTACAGGACCTCGGAAACCACATCACCTTTTGAACGATGAATGAAAGAGCCAGTTTTACCACCCTTCGTACACGAGAGAGAATGAAAATGCCGTAAGGTTGAAGAACCTTCACTTATCATTACTATGAGGAGGATACGATGGTTAAGGTGTTAATGGTCTATTATACGCGCACCGGGCATACGAAAGCAATGGCGGAAATAGCAGCAGACGCTGCGGTAAAAGAGGGCGCCGAAGTCAGGCTTAAAGCGGTGTCGGATGCATCCAATGATGATCTTGTGTGGGCCGATGGCATCATGATTGGTTCACCCGTGTACTTTGGTCTGCCGGCAGCCGAGATTAAGACGTTTATTGACAATTCGGTGAGCATCAGGAGGCAGCTCGAAAACAAGGTCGGGGCTGCTTTTGCCAGTTCGGGACACCCCGCAGGAGGCAAGGAAACCACCATTATAGCACTCTTACAAGCCCTTTTAGTACATGGCATGGTCGTTTGTGGGGATCCAATGTCCTCTGGCGGACATTATGGTGCAGCTTCGACCGGGGACCTCGACGAACAATCCACGAAGGAGTGCACCGAGTTGGCGAAAAAAGTGGTAATGCTCGCAACAAAGTTAGTAAAACAGTAGCGAGGGCTCTTTTCACCAGTAATAGAAGTCAAGCGCGGCGAGGCAATAGTCTTTGAGAAGTGATGTGTCGCCTTACATTACAGAGTTGGACATACCCCGGTAGAGATAAGAAGTCGGAGGTACCGTTCTACTATGTCCCATTGATGAGGCGTATCGCTCTACTGAATAGAGTACGTAATCATCAAAGGGCATGAGGGAGAGTAAGTCTACCTGCTACGTGCTGAGATTTATGACGTTGCGTCTTGCATATGGGGTAATGGGGGTAACGTGTCGCCGAATACACCCTCATACACTACATCAGGGCCGAAATAATGTAGTGCTATGATGAACATAGCCAAGCTCCGTATTGAGATGGTTGTCTCCCCCTTCCGGGCGTTGAGCTTGTTGTAAATCTTCTTTGGTACCTTAACGGTCACTCGTTTATAGGAGAGCTTCTGCTCCTTACGCGCCTCTTCTGGCCAGTTTTTGACAGCGTTTCCTACAATATTGACAACCATCTGATTTAACGTGATGTTCTTGTCAATGCACTCCTTTTTTATGCGACGCAGATAGAATTCGGGCAATTCAAAGGCGAGGTACTCATACTCTTCATTTGCTGCTTCGTCTCTGCTACGGTCCGCAGCGTGTTCCATGATGCACTATACTCCTTCATTATCGATAAAACTACCGTTAGACTGTTAAATAATGATCAAAAAGTTTAAATGTAGTAAATTAAGCCACATCAATTTAAACAAACAGAGGCACAGAAGAATGCGGCACTATCGAAGTTTCAGTAGCTACAGCTGACTGCAAAAGCATCCCTATCCACGATACAGCTTCAAACAGCGCGCGTCAGGGATAGATTTTGCACGCTGGCTCACGAACATCTTTACGAGCGACCTGCCGACTGTCTTTATCGAGAACGACAACCCGCAAGACGTGTACACTGGTAAATAAAAAAAGCAGAATTTAGGGAAAAATCTGGACTGTCTTCGAAAACTCAGTCAACGTGATTGACAACTTCCGCCCAACAAAGAAGCAAGTCACGATACCTGCGTAATCTAAGGCGGTGTCAATGTAGCGTGGGAGCAACAACGACTCGATACCTCGCTTATCGCTCTACAATTATCGTGCCTTTCATAAATGGATGTGGCGCGCAATGATACGTATAGGTTCCTGGATCGTTAAATTGAACTTGGTACGAATCGCCTTTATTAAAACTACCTGAGGAGGGAAATTTCCCATCATCGGAAGTCACTGTATGCCCTACTGAATCTTCATTCACCCATGTTACTAACGTACCTTTCTCGATGATTACCTCGGGTGGCTGAAAGGCGAAGTTCCTGATCGTAATAGTTGAGGTGTAGGCTGATTCATCAGCCTGTGGTTTAATCGTTATAGTTGGCGCAGCGGTTGGACTTTGAGTTGTATTGGTGGTTGTGGCACACCCAGCTACAATGGTGCTTGCCATCGTTAACGTTACCATTAGTAACAACAAAAGGTGCTTATTCAAGTGACATCACTCCTTCTTTACCGACGCTACTGAAATGTCGGCAAAGCACAATCAACTAGTTACCACTTAAGTTTTTTCCCCGTTAGTTGTGGACAAAAAAAACGTAGAGGTGGATAAAGAGAAATTAATGCCGGATACCTGTAAAGAAGTTCAACAGCTGAAAAAAAGTTGTCGGATACACTCATCGTGAATATCTCACGGCAAATCACCGCACTATTAGTTGTTGCTCCCCACCCATAACGCCACATCACTCACTAATAGCATCCGTTGTCGCGCTCATAGTGCCCGTAAGTGGCAGAATAATTGCAGATATAAAAAAGAAAATAGCAATCGGAAATTGTGAACGCGTGCGATTAGATACACATTCACGCCTGTATGTTCGCACCGCTGAACATCAGAATCAGCGGCGGTGCCCTACTTACTAGTTCGCGTCTTTAGAGATCGCCTTAAAATTTTTGGTCTCAACGCCTGAAGGTAAAAATTGTAGTTAGTTTTATAGACGAAGACGAGCAGAAAATTAACGGCGACTTTTATGGTGTCAGTAGCCGACGTGGCATTTGGTCAAGCGGCGCCTACAAAGCCTTCATTTCGAAACAAGATCATCGGGCTCATAACCCTTCAGCGGGTAGCCCTTATTATGATAGGTTTGCCGCTCGTAGCGGGTGCAATGGCCTTGGCGGGTGGGCGATTTGACGACCCTCGACTTCCCTTCTTACTTCTCGTGACATGGCTTATCAACGCAGCCGGGAATGTAACGCACGACATCGTAGACACAGAGCGGGATAAACGGAAGTGGCCACTGCGGCCGTTACCGAATGGGCTGATCTCGAGCTCCACGGCAACGCTCTACGCTGCGATAATGGCTGGCATAGGGCTCGCGATGGCAGCCCTGATCTTCAACTGGCTCTTCGCTGCGCTAGCACTTTTGGTATTCACGCTAGCGTATGTGTACGTGCGTTATACGCGTGACAAAATCGGGTATTTTACACTGGTATGGGTTCCCGGGTTTGTTCCTGTGGCAGCTTGGGCTGCTATTTCCCCTGCAACCATCGTAACCCCGCTTCCCTGGCTCTTATATACGCTTTGTGCTGTAACCGAAGTGGCGATAGACATTGTCGCTGAGTCGTTTTATCCGGCAGTTAAAGCCTTCTTTGTCAGACCAAAGCCCTCCACGGAGAGGGGGCTCTACATCACAGCTGTTATTGCGATGTTCTTCGTGGGCACGATGATCTTCTTTTACGCACGGCTACCCTGGCCATATCTGCTGATGCTGTCAGCAATCACAGTATTCGCGCTCATTCCAGCCACACAATTGGGGGAACAACGGTCACCAGAAAAACTGAAAAAGGCATTTAGAATCATCACAACGTGTCCTACAATTTATTGGGTAAGTGTGGTAGCCTTAGTCTGGATTCGATAGACCTTTGCACTTAGAGAGCTAAGTGGTCTCGCCAGCCGAGGGCTTCTTCGACCAGATCGGCCGGGCGGCGACAAGGCTCTTGGCGTACGTGCCTTCGCTTGAATCCTCAGATTCGCCTCAAGGAGTGTGACATCAGTACCTCTGCAAGAAAAATCTCCCTTTCTGACGCTGTAGCGCGCTTAATAACCTTAACAGTTGTATCCAACGTAACGCCGTAAAGGGCGCCCTTGTTCTGCTTGCGCGGTTGGATTAATCGAAAACGTTTATGGAGGAAGCCCCATCTGCTCCAACATTATTTCCCTCATAGCTGCTAGATGGCGCATCAGAAACAGAAGCTTCGGATTTGCTGTAAGCAAGCGCCGTCCGATGTCCACAAAGCTCACCTCTCGCGGCGGTCGCATGCCTTTTAATGCCCGTACAATTCTATTAATTTCGTCATCAGATAGGCCTACGATGAAATCCTTGACTTTGTAGCTGTGCTTTTGCATTTTACCATACGAGTTATGCCACCTCGTTTCGTACTCTTTCAGCACCTTGCTCGACGAGTCATGTTGGCGTACGGCTTTCCTCGCGACATCGCCTGCGATCCGCCCGCCTTCCATCGCATTTATAATCCCCGCGCCGGTGAGCGGGTCACAGTGATGTGCAGCATCACCGACCAACATCAACCCGTTCGCTATCATCGTCGTAAGTTCATCGCTGACAGGAGCCGCCCCCATTACGAATTCCACTGGTTGCCCCCCAGGGAAGTTCTTCGACACAAACTCGTTAAGGTAGTCTACGGGCCGCTTTCCGTTTAATTTGCTCGCGAGCACGCCAAGCCCGATATTTGCCTCGCGCTCGCCCTTGGGGAACGCCCACGCGTAGCCGCTTGGGGCCGCTGAGCCAAGATAAATGTCAAGGGTATCCGCTGGTTTGTCCACGCGTGCCATGTGGTACTGGACGCAGCTCTCGATATCCTTGGGCTTGAGCGTGGTGTTGATCCCTCCCCACCGTCCGACTTGCGACTCCACGCCGTCTGCTCCGATGATCACCGTTGAACGTACTTCGAAGTTCTCCCCAAGCCGGTTGAGTTTTACACCCTTTACCGCACCATTTTCTGCGATGAGCCCTGTCGCGCGGGTGCGCACCATAACGTGTGCCCCTGCCCGCGCCGCGTTCTTCGCCAGCTCCCGATCGAAAAGCTTTCGTTCTAGGATGTAGCCCATTTCACCCTCCATGCCCATCGCCTCTCCTGATTGATGAAGCGTTGTGCCATCAGGGGCAATAATTCTGGCGCCGTAGACCTCACTCGCAATCCACTTCTTGTCAGGCTGTACGAATTTTGAGAACCTGTCTTTATCAACGGCCTCTGCACAGCGCACCGGCGTTCCGATCTCCTGCCGCTTTTCG
>CAZKZX010000107.1:0-6077 GCA_964557335.1 uncultured Methanomicrobia archaeon
AAGAGTGCGATGTGCTGTTAATCGAAAAACGGCAGGAGATCGGTTCGCCCGTACGCTGTGCAGAGGGCGTCGATAAGAAAAGCTTGGCGAAATTCATACAGCCTGAAAAGAGATGGATTTCAGGCGATGTAAACCGCGCTCGAATTTATTCCCCTGATGGGACGATGATTGAGCTATCAGAAGAGTTAGCTGGAGGCGAAGTAGGCTACGTATTGGAGCGTAAACTCTTCGATCGGGAGCTCGCGAAAAGCGCAGCACGCGCGGGAGCATATCTCATGGTGCGCACCCGTGCAACAGGACTCATCGTAGAAGACAGCGTGGTAAAAGGCGTTAAAATCAATAGGCTTGGAGAAAACTTCGATATCCTCTCTAAGGTTGTCATTGGCGCTGATGGGGTGGAATCACAGGTCGGACGGTGGGGCGGGATTAACACCACCCTCAAGCTCAAGGATATCGAGAGCTGCGCCCAGTATCATGCGGCAAATGTAGACATATCGGACGACTCATGCGATATGTACTTAGGTTCACAGGCTCCCGGTGGCTATGCGTGGGTCTTTCCAAAAGGCAACAGGACGGCAAATATTGGGATTGGCGTGCTTGCGAGCAAACTAGATGGTACAAGGCCCATAGACTACCTCGACGAGTTTATGTCGAAGAAATTTCCCGACGGACAGCCAGTAGAACTCATAGTAGGAGGCGTTCCTGTAAGCGACGAGCTCAAAACCACTGTGGGTGACGGGATGATGCTCGTCGGCGATGCAGCGCGCCATACTAATCCTATTACAGGCGGCGGGATTATAAACGCGATGGAAGGCGGCAAGATCGCTGGCGAAGTCGCGAGTAAAGCCGTGCATCAAAGCGATGCTTCAACGAACATTCTTATGGAATATGAAACAGCGTGGCGAAGCTCATTTGGTAAAAAGATGAAGCGCAACTATAAAATCAAGGAGTTCTTCATAAGCCTGTCTGATGAAGAACTAAACAAGCTTGCGCGATCAATTCAAGGTGTAAGAATTGAAGAGATGAGCGCTGCTGGGATCGTAAAGTGTTTACTTAAGGCGAATCCGAAGCTCTTGCTCAGCTTACGCCATCTTCTTTAAAAAAGTTTTGCGACATGAAAATAGCAGGAGTAGATGAAGCTGGAAAAGGATCGGTTATAGGATCTATGTTTGTCGCCGGCGTCATGATCGAAGAGACTTCACTTCGACGCCTCGAAAATATGGGCGTGAAAGACTCTAAAGTGATTTCGCCGAATAGGCGCGCATTATTGGCCGTCCGAATACAGAAAATTTGTAATTACCATGTACATGAAGTCACCGCAGGACAAATTGACGAACTAAGGCGCATTATGACAATGAATGAAATTGTGGTAAAGGCTCACGCGCACGTACTGCGAAATCTAAAACCTGACCGGGCATACATAGACGCGAGCGATGTTGATGCTTCAAGGTTTGCAGAACGTGTTACGGCTGAAAGTGGAGTTGCTAACGTCATCGCAGAACATAAAGCTGACAAAAGTCATCCTATTGTTTCTGCTGCTTCTATTATCGCCAAAGTAGCGAGGGATAAGTGGATCAAAGAGCTTGAAAATAGGGTAGGACGTAAGATTGGAAGCGGTTACCCATCAGACCAAACCACTGTAAAGTTCTTAAGAAGTTGGCTGCGCGAATACCGTCAGCTGCCGATTTTCACACGGCATTCTTGGAAAACGGCTCAAAACGTTCTAGCACAGTGTGGAAAAGATATGGAGATGGTGATATAGAGACTAACGATGAAATCAACTACGTGCTTATCTATCGCTTGTTAAACGTGAGCGATGATTTCCAGTCTTTTTATGACAACTATTTCATCACCTAAGTTTTGCAACGACTTTGTCAAAAAAACTCTTCTCTCCAACTACAAAGAGTGATTCTGTCGGTGCTTTCTTAAACGTTAGTAAGTCATCTTTGTGAACGACTTCGCTGTATTGCCCGTCTATTACGATGACCGCATCTTTTCCCATCATTTTGACGTTGACCGTGCTTTCACCGGAGATCACCCAAGGCCGAGCAGAGAGTTTGTAAGGGGCGAGTGGAACTATTATGAATGCGTCAACTTTAGGATCAACAATGGGTCCTCCGGCGCTCATCGCATATGCAGTTGATCCTGTGGATGTCGCAATGACAACGCCATCAGCTCTCAGATCATCGAGCAAGCTCCCATCAACTTCGATGCTGTACTCAAGTATCTTTGCCGGCCTCGATGTGACAATCACTGCTTCATTAGTCGCAGGTGGAAGGTCTTTACCATTTATTGAAATCGCAAGCCTTGAGTGGGCCGAAACTTCAAATCCTCCGATAAGCTTGTCGACCGCATAAAATGCATTCTCTGGACTAATTTCAGCTAAAAATCCAACTTTGCCCATATTTACGCCAATTATTGGAATAGGGTAGGGGATATTCTGAAGGATTCTTAATATCGTTCCATCTCCTCCAACTGCCACTATTACATCAACTTCAAGCTTTTTAATCTCTACACCGCAGTTACGTAGCTGTTCTGCCGTATCTTTATCGTACACGATCTCGGCATATTCCGTAAGGTGTGTGCCAATCTCCCCTGCGAGTTCTATTGCCTCTCGCACGTCACACCTTGACACGATGCCTATCTTCATCTCTCGCTCCACCTTTTATAGATATTGTAGGATATCCCTGTGTCTTGTGCCATTTGAAGCTACGATCTCTACACCTTGTGTCACATTAAGAGGTGTAGTTAGTTTTCGACCAAAGCCGTCTGTAACAGCCCCTCCAGCTTCTTCTATAAGAAGTATACCTGCTGCCACATCGGTGACCCTTAGCGTACCCCTCAAGTCAACAAATGCATCAAGTTTGCCAGCAGCAATAAATGCAAGTTCAAGTGATGCACAGCCGAGAATTCTGACCCGTCTTATATGGTTAGTGAGCCGCACCATTCTCTCAACGTTTCTCTTGTAGCCATATATACTAACGCTAAACCCGTCGAGATTATTTGTATCGGATACACTTAACTGCACATCCTTAGAATATGCTCCTTTGCCTTTTGCTGCCCAGTACTCCTTTTTTGTGTAAAGATCACGAACATACGCAAACTTGATATGAGCTAGGTCGTCATCGCTAGCTATAGCTATCGATATTGAGTAGAATGGGATGCTCTTTAACGCGTTGTAAGTGCCATCTATCGGATCAAGTACTACTGTGAACTCTGGGTTCTCGCCTATTACGCGTTCACCGACTTCTTCACTTACTATTCGAACCGCACGATCGTGATTTTTTAGCGCTGTTATTATAGCATCCTCTGCGACTTGGTCGATTCTTGTGGTGGGAGTTCCATCAGCGCCAATTTTCACAATTTCCCACGGTCTGTCAATCTCGCTTGACAGGGCTGCATCAGCTTCATCTGCCAAGCTTCTACAGAATTTTAGCATTCAAAAATAATAATAATGGATTGTTTATATTAGTTACTTAAATTCTAAAGGTTTTAGCTAAATAAAGTACTTCAGCGTTCTGATATTGCTGGTGCTTGTTCAGGCGGTCAACGCTTCCTGATACGTTTTTACGCTCATTAACACGGTCTCTGTTATAGAGATACGGGACGTCTCCGCGTTACAGATGGTGATTGCTGTTGACATTTATGTTTATTTTAATTTTATCCCATAATAGAAACTGACGGCAGTCATGCCAGAGGCTATATTCTCTCTATGAACGAATAACTCGATTTTTTATTGGGTTACACTCGAATATTGATTGTCGTAATACGTTATAGCAGCATTCATCAGAAAGGCAGTTACTGCGGCGCCACTTGCTATCTCGCTGTTAAGCTGAATAAATTTATAAGAAATGTTGTGATATAGCTCATTATGAAGGAGCAAACAGAAGTAAGAACGCTCAAAGTAGGACGCTACTTAGTTATTGACGATGAGCCTTGTGTTATTATCGGTATGGCTACATCGAAACCCGGGAAGCATGGCTCAGCAAAGGCAAGAATTGATGTCATGGGCATTTTTGATGGTCAAAAACGGTCTATTGTACAACCCGTGAGTGCCAAAATATACGTTCCGATTGTTGAGAGAAAAGGCGCGCAAGTCATAGCGATAATGGGTAAAACAGCCCAGCTTATGGATCTAAATGATTACTCAACATTTGAGATTGAGATACCCGAAGAATATGCTGATAAGATAGAATCGGGTAAAGAGGTCACGTACCTTGAATCTATGGGAAAGCGCAAACTAGATTTAAAGTGATATAAGCCAAGCTTACATTTTGATACGTTAAGATACATATAAACGTACTTTTATCCGCATGATTTTTGCAGATTCAAGCCCCGATTACAAATCAAGCAAATATGTCATAGTGGGCGTGTTATTCGATGCTACTTCATCGTTTAGATCCGGTTCTCGATGGGCTCCTGATGCTATGAGAAGAGCTTCCTACAATTTTGAAACTTATGATTACGAATACGATATTGACATCACGGAGCAGCAATTCCACGATGCAGGTAATATTGAGTTTGGCAATCTTTGTGATATGATATCTGAGGTAGAAGTTGTGATATCTAGCACATTTGATGATGGAAAAATTCCCTTGACGCTCGGAGGTGAACACACTATAACATTTCCCTGTGTCAAAGCGCTATCTAAAAGTGCAGACATTGGCGTGGTCATACTCGATGCTCATCTTGATTTTAGGAACGAATATTTAGGGAATAAATACAGCCATGCGGGTGTAGCAAAACATATTTCAGATCTTGGTGTGCCGCTTGTTCAGATTGGAACGAGAAGCGGAACAAAGGAGGAATATCGACTGGCTGCAGAAAGAAGCATTATTTATGCAACGGATGAAATCAGAAAGAGAGGAATTGTTCAAGTGTTAAACGAAATTGAAGGATTTTTGGACGTCGATAGCATCTATTTGTCTATTGATATGGATGCGATAGATCCAGCGTTTGCTCCTGGAGTAGGAAACCCTGAACCATATGGGTTGACGCCACTAGAAGTAAGAACAGCGTTGAGAAAGTTATCTCCTGTAACATCAGGCTTTGACATAGTGGAGATTACGCCGGACTATGATATGGGAATGTCTGCATTACTTGGCGCAAAGCTCCTTAGAGACTTTATATTTGCCTCTTCGCAGAAAAAAGGTGTTTGATGACATATGGATGATAAAAATTATCTTGATAGTCCCATACTCCACGCAAAGGTCACGCAAGGAATGACTGTTGCAGAACTTGTGGAGCAATATCAACATTGTGCATTTGGTGCAGGGAGACTCGCTAAAGCGGTGAGCATTTACCGAAAAATGCAAGCTTCCGACGTGATGAATTTTTTTGGGTTAGCTGGTGCTATGATTCCCGCTGGGATGAGGCGAATCATAGTTGATATGATACGAGCAGGTGGCATCGATGTCCTAGTCACGACGGGAGCGAATATAGTTCACGATATGATCGAGGCTTTTGGCGGCAGGCATTGTCTCGGGGAGTGCGATGTTGATGACCTTGAATTGAAAAATAACAAAATAGACAGGATATACGACGTATATTTGTCTGAT
This sequence comes from uncultured Methanomicrobia archaeon, assembly GCA_964557335.1. Lineage (GTDB taxonomy): Archaea > Halobacteriota > Bog-38 > Methanoflorentales > Methanoflorentaceae > DASPRZ01. The sequence goes on from CAZKZX010000107.1 coordinate 5,559, forward strand.
CAGCACTTCACCACTTTTGAAGAGCGATTTGACGCTATATTAGAAAATATACTTGACTCTCATAACGACAGGCAGTTTACCATATGTGAGTTTCTTCGAGAGGTTGGAGTCAGAATAGACGATAAAAATTCGATATTAAGGGCCGCTGCTGATAAAGAAGTCCCTGTATTCTGTCCTGCGATAGCAGATTCTGCTATAGGACTTCAAAGTTGGATGTTCGGCTATAAGCGCAACTTACAGGTTGATACTTTCAAGGACATCAAGACGATTATGGAGATATGCTACAGTGCAAAAAAGTCGGGGGCGCTATTTATCGGCGGAGGGGTTCCTAAGAACTTCATTATGCAATCTATGCTCCTCATCCCGAAGGGCCTTGATTACGCTGTTCAGCTCACTATGGATACACCTGAAACAGGAGGTCTTTCGGGTGCTACTTTAGATGAAGCAAAGTCGTGGGGAAAGGTAGGTGAAAATGCTGAAACTGTAACAGTTTATGGCGATGCAACTATTACCTTGCCC
>CAZKZX010000108.1:0-5971 GCA_964557335.1 uncultured Methanomicrobia archaeon
TTTGTTCCTCCAGACAGTGCGATTGGTCTATTGGAAATTCATGATAGCAGTCATGGTTTTGAAAACGCCACTAGCACTGTTGGAGGAGCCTTCAGCGTCGAGGTGACTGCGAAACTGGTTGTTGGAAGCGAAACCTACCATCCTTATTCAACCACTTATGGTCAAGACATTGTGGCGACGGCCAGTTTCATAGCAGATTCCCTCACGATATTCAACATTCAAACCATTCAGTATCAGGGAAGCGGAGTCTACTATTATCAGGCTCAAGTCGAATGGAGTTTTGACACTACGGTGATTGACAATGCGACTGTCGGAGTGGTTCAGCCAAGCGGAGCAAGCATAGGCACTTTCAACAGCAACAGCACAGGCTGGCTGTCGTTTATGATTAGCCAGGTCAACGCGACAAACGGGGTTTTCAGCATTTACGGAGTCAACGACAACAATTACACGGTCACGTATGCAGGAGCCAACCAAACCTTCACTTTGAGAACTTGGGATTTGCAACCGCAGGATCATGATGGAAACAGTTTGGGAAGCACCGCAATAACCGTAGAAAATGGGACAACACCCGTTTGGTCTGGAACTGCCGCAAGCTTCTATGTTCCACCCGACATTTTCAACGTCAATATTACTTGGCTTCAAAACCTCTCGATAAACTCTACAAGCATCACCATCGCTGGAGACACGACTAGCACTTTCAACTGTAGCGATGTGTACCCGTTTACTGTTGGAGCAACGATCTATGAAGTTTGCAGTAACGCGACGATAGCCACGAAAACCTATGCCAGCAGCCTTCTAGTTCTCACCTTCTCCGGAGGAGCTTCACCCTATACTCTGGTGAGTTCATGCCCAACTCAGCCAAGCTTCATATTGAATGTAACCTACGATTTAGTCACGGACTTCACGCCCTACGGCTATCTGGTTCTTCCTCACTACGGGAACATAACGTTAAGCCTTTCATACGAAAGTTGGAGCAACACATACATTGAAAGCACCGACCAAATAATCATCAGTTCAAACTTGACAGGCTACAAACTCTACGTTGTCACCAACGGAGTCACGGGTGTTGCGGGAGTCCTCAAAGTCTACTGTGGTTCAAGAGGTAACCCTGCGACGACAACTGGTTTTGTCACAACAAGCTATGGGGGATCGACTATGACGGGCAACTATGTTTTTGCTAGTGATGCAACGTTAGGTTTAGATTGGACAAGCTACGGTACATCAGGAGGAACTAGCGGTGGATCTTCAAGCACTCCTGCTGGTCTTGTGGCTTCAATCGTCTTTGGCTTTCCACCAGCAACAAGCCAAGGCACAGAATTAAACGGGAAACTCAATATCACTTGGACTGGTTACCCGACGATCTGGCTCTGGAATGTCCAGTGCGACGCGCCCTACGCGGATTGGTATGTTGGAATGCCAACAGGTTTACCGTTCACCTTGAATATGAATGCTAGTTTAGGCGAGGTTACGTTGGATGTTGTGTTGTTTGTGCCTAAAAACGCAACAACGGGAACGCTTTTCGTGCCTTGCACAGTGACTTTGAGTACGAGTCAGGGTACGACTAAGACGATTCGGACTGTGATTACCTTGGCAGTTCAGGCTCCAACAGTCAACATTCCAAACACACTCACATTCCTATTCCTGATTCCGCTTGGCCTTGTAGTGTTTTTCGCAATCTTCAGAAGACGAAGCAAACGCAACCAATAGTTAGTTATAAAAAGTCGGTATCGTTGCTTTTATAAGGCGGTTCAATCACACATTAACGTGCATGCAAGAGTCGTTGTTTGATAGAAAAAAAGGGGAACTTGCTTCAAAAGATAAATAACATGACTCAGCACAGTTTTGAAACGTTCTGCCTAGAAGACAACATCTGCCCCGAATGCGCCCAAAAAGGCGAACTCAATGAGTTGACGAAGAAAGACGGAGAAACGGTTTGCCCAACTTGCGGGGTGGTTTGGAAAAATGAGCAATTCAGCAATCGCATTCCTTTTGGCTTCAGCAATAAACCTGTCAATTTGTTAGCGGAAGGTAAAGGTTTAGGAGGAACCTTGCAGGAACGCGGAATGTTCTGTGTACTCGCAACACAAAGTCCAACTGGAATACAAGACCTTCCCATCCGCGCAATGCACACAAGAACAATCACTTCAAAACATGAACATCCACGCCTCGCAAACCTCCTCAAATTTGGCAATAGACGATGCAAAGAATTTGGCATACCCGACTACGCTACTAAACCGAAGGACATCCTGATCAAAAATGTGTTTGGTGAAATGCTTCGGACAGTAGGTGGTTACTACGTGGCGAGAGGTTTGCGGATTAACACTCAAGTTATTGGTGATGGTTGTTTTGTTCTAACACTCAAAACCGTGTTAGGCGAGTCCGACTTTAAAAAAGCAAAACAAGACTTGGCTCTCTGCGATACTGTGATAGACCAAATTGAACTGTTATACGGGGCTTTGAAAATATGAGTAGTATCAATCAAGAAAATGTTGAAGCAATAAAACGTAGCCTAGAACTCGTCGGTCCTATACAAGTAATCGTCAAAGACCAGAATGGCAGAACCCTAAGCGGTAGACATCGTGAACTTGCAGATCAAGGCTGGCCTATTAGAACCATAGAAGTCAAAGACGCATTTCATCGTGAACTCATCATTCTTTTGAGCAATGTTCAAAGACAAATCACTGAGGAAGAATTGAAGTTCAGGCTCAACCGGATTGCAATGGAATACTGGATCAAGACAAAAATATGGGATGAAAAAGGGAAGAAGGAAATTCAAATACCAGAAGAGAAAGTTTGCGTCGCTTTATGTGAAATGTTTGATCCAGAACAGGGTCCACGCATTTACAGAACACGACTAATACAACAAGTCCTTGAATCACGATGGAAGGAAAAACCAGCCGTAAAACAAGGCGCGAAAAACGCGCCTCAAACTACGACGGATACTCCTAAAAAACTCGAAATCATCAAGAAAACTGCACTTGACATTCAGAATACTACTTCAAATCAAGATCCTTTTCCAGCCAAAGATTGCCGTTGCCAAGAATGCCCACATAAAACAGAACTATGCGGTTATCCTCCATAGCGAATGTGTCTCCGACAAAACCTATAATTTCACATGGTACTTTGTCGAGGCTTTGTCATCCAATATGGGCTTTTGCATTTTGGACAGACCACTGGCTCTTTCGATTTGCGCAGTATCCAGGGCTTTTCAGGATCAGAGCCGTGACCACATCGTTGGCAGATTCGCGTTGGCAATTCAATTTTGCTCATGATACTCCTCCTTTTATGTTGAAGAACTCTGGTTCATTCAGCGCGATCATTATGAGTTGTTGTGCCATGTCAGTCAAGGCTTCGTGGTAACTGCTTTCTGTGTGGTTGCCGTAGTGGTGACCTAGTTCATGCACGATTAGCTTTATGCTTCTTAGGTAGTCTACAAAGTATGTTGGTGGAAGTCTAGACACGTTGAACGTTAAAGTCTCATGTCCATACTGGGCTGCACTTGACGCTTGCGACTTCACAAAGTTTACTATTAAGTCGATGTCTAGAATTCGTTTCGCTATCTTCTGCGCGAGAGTTTTCACCTTTATGTGTTCCCATGTCAAGTCTATGAATGGTGTGGAATCTGTGAATGAGGTTCCAAATTTGTCTGAGGTTGCGACTATCAGATTGTCTTTCTTCACGTTTGCCCATTCTTCTTTGCTGAGTTCTGAACCGTAGATAACTCTGTATCCATGACTGATTGCTTCATCAATGCTATTTCTATCGAATGGGTTGGCTACGAGAACTTTGTCTCCATACCGTTTCTCTATGACTTGCTGGACCGCTTCCTTCTGTATGCGCTCATCACTTGTGGCCTCTCTGATCCAGACCTGGCTACTCTGTTCCGGCGTGACGTCTTCGACTGTTGCGTTGAGAACTTCGGCAAACACATCTCTAAGGAACGATTGTGATACTGTTTCTCGGTCTATGTTCAACGGAATCTTCTGTTGCACATCTATGCTGTACTGGCACTCGACCCCTGTTACTGGAATGCCTAGTTCATAGAGGTATGTTGGTTCGCCCTGACTGACTTTGTGAATGTGAACTTCGGTGTTTCTCATGGTTTTCTTGAGTATGCCCTTCTCATCAACTTCCGTCTGCAAGTGAGCTGTGATAACTTTGTATGGTAGTCTATATTCGAGAACTTTGCCGTTCACGATTGTCTTGATTCCTTTCGGAGTCAAGTAGACATCTAGCGACTTGAGCATGTCTTCATATTCCGAATAGTCCATTTGAAGATGTAGACTTATCGCGCTTCCTTTAGTTCTCTTGCTTGGCAATTCATATCTGCCATCTGCCCGGAATGCAACTGTTCCCTTCGTGGTCACTATGTAGGCTTCATCACATACTGCGATTGCTTGTTTCTCGCCAATGTTGAATCTTCCTCGCTTCGATATATCCTGTCGTTTGTAGGTGTGCTTGAACAGGGTGAACGCATCGCGGAGGTCCTTGAAACCTTCGGGATTATCATCTTCAACCTCAATGATGACTTGTCGATTGTCGAATGCGGTGTCAACTTTGCAGACTGTGATGTTTTCATCCCAAGCATTTTGTATCAGTTCTCGTAGCAGATAGCCTTTTGACTTGCCTAGCTGAAGTTCTTTGAATCCTTCCTTGTCAACTTCAAACCATGCCTTTGATTCTGCCATTTCTTTCATTTTCTTTCGCCTTACCTATACTAATATACGATAGTAGCTTATTAAGGTTTAGTACATTTCCGTGTCAATTCCAAACCTAGGTCTAATGTGAAACATCATTATTCAACGTACTTCTAATAAACAATGAGAAACGCTTTAATGTGAGATTTCAGATTTGACGTTAATGTTATATTTGTTTAACGTCTAAGTCTGGTTGGGGTGCGGTAGTTGCAGGGTGGCCGTAGGCGTTTGCCGTATGGTGTCGTTGGTTCCGAGTTGAACAATTTTATCAGCCAAGACAGTTTTGTAGGGGAGTTTCTTGCGCGTTACAAACAGCATCCTTCAACGTTGCATGGTTACGCATCTAGCCTATTCACATTTTTCCGTTGGCTCCGCACCGTCAAAGGCTTAGACGTGTCCGGTAAGGAACTGTTGGATTTGCATGTTAAAGCCCGCATGAGTGACCGTGTTGAGGACAGGCGTTGGGGTTTGCGACTGGCATTGGATTTCAGCCGTGATAACCCTGACTTGAAGGACTGTAGTGATGGCAGGAAGTATCAGTTGTTTAGTGTGGTTCAGAAGTTCTTTGATTGTTATGAGGCTCCTTTGACGACTAATGAAGGGGTTTTTGGGAAGATTGCGAAACGCAAGTATAGGCCGAAACAGATCAGTGTGGATGATGCTAAGAAGATTCTTGGGTATTTCAATGTGCGGGATCGTGCGATTTTGCTGTGTATGCTTCAAAGCGGAATGGCAATAGGTGATGTACTCAACAAGTTCAGCTACATGCTTCCTCAAGTGAAAGCAGCGATTGAGGGTGGTGATGTGAAGCGGTTGCGGGTTGATTTTGACGAGCGAAAAGGCAACGAGTTCCCTTACTTTACCTTTCTCAGTGTGGATGCTTTGTATGAATTGAAGAAGTGGTTTGCATTACGGGAGCATTGGCTTGATGGCAAGAAAGATCCTGGAACCATATTCATTAGCAAGCCGATTAGGATGCGTGGAGAAACCGAGTGCAACGCGGGTAGGCCGTTGTCGGTGTTGAGTTTTGAAGTGAATTTCATTCGTGTCATTCGTCATTTAAAAGTGAAAGATGGTCCTTGGAGCGTGACCCCACATATGTTTCGTAAACTGTTTAAAACTGAGAGTCGCGCACCTGAACGTGGAATCGACCAGGATTGTGTTGAATTTATGTTGGGTCATTCTAGTGGGATTCAAGCTGTTGGAGGCGTTTATGATAGGACCCCCGAGCTTCATGCGGAAGTCGTGGAAAAGGAATATGCGAAGTTGGAGCC
>CAZKZX010000109.1:0-5920 GCA_964557335.1 uncultured Methanomicrobia archaeon
TATTAGATTAGATTAGATTAGTACACACCTTATGGCCCGATCTCGCGCTTGTCGCTCGCAAGCTCCTGCTTTATTGCCTCAAAGTCAAGGAGGAGGAGTGCAATTTGTGATGTGACATAATTATGTAACGCGTCAACCGCCTCCGCTCCGAGATACACCTCAAGCTGGTTTAAGTGCTTCTCAACATCATTTGAGAGCTGCTCTATCGCCTCTTTTTGTGTTGGTTCAGACGTATCCGTACCTAACCCTCCGTTAGTAATGATAGCCCCCAATGCTTTTACTATTTGACCTTCATATCCGGGAGGAAAGCTATAATATCATTAGGTGACGCCAGGCCAGTGCCGTATCAGTGCCATTATCCTCCGCCAAAGAGACGGAAGCCCACAACATTCCTGGCATAGGGGATAAGATTCTTGAGCGACATGAGATGCGAGGTCTCCGCGTGGCAGTATATCAAACAATGCTTCCTACAGGTTAACATCTTCTGCCGATCGTCCCGCGCTCTATCAGACTTCATCAAATCACTGAGATTGGCCTCAAGGAGATTTCCTAGCCTGTTCCCGATCGCCATGCACGGGTAAATGAGATCTCCGTTTGGCTCTACCATAATCGACAGCGTTTTACACGTATAGGACTCATCAAAGCTGTCGATGTACGCGCTGCTTGTCGTAAGCGTGGTGCCGTACTGCTTTTTCAACCGCAGCAGGATCTCCCGAAGCTGCGCAAGGTCAGGCGTTAAATCCTCTGTACCGTCAAAGGCGAAGGCGGGCATGACAAGAATTTTATGCCCGTACTGGTAGGCCTTCTCCACCTTTTCCTCTATCTTGTCGAGGTCGTACTTTGTGACCACCGTCTGAATGGTCGTTTTTATCCCAAGATCCGTGAAATACCCTAGCCTGTCAAACAGGTGCACATTCTCGTGCCCCTCGTCAATTGACAACTGCAAGAAGTCGAAGTATTTCGCGTACTCCTCAAAGGGCCTCTTGTCGATGAGAAGACCGTTCGTCGTAAACAAGATATAGTTTGAGCAATCATGGGTGTAGCGCAATACCTCTCCCATATCCTTCCTTAGTAGTGGTTCACCGCCTTCAAAGCTTATGGTAAACGTGCTTGCACTCGAGAGGTTATCGATCACCGTACAGACGTCTGCTGTCTGGAGATCGGGCACCTTGGTTGCCCAGACGTTGCAAAATCCGCATCGTAAGTTGCACCGATGCGTTATTTTGAAGGAGGCGTAAAAAGGATTATCGAAGTCTCGCCTTAGGTAGTTTGACACATACCCTCGTATCGCGCGTACATTCCTGTTCATGCGAGTACTCTGTTTTTTCGCTCAATGATATTAACATTTCTTGTGCTGCGCTGTGCTGCTGCGCTGATATCCCAACCACCCGGTATGACGGTGTAGAAAAAACGGCGACTAGGTAACGTAGGTGATAGGCGGACTTCACTCCCTACCCTAGGTGATTGTGCCCACCCTATTGGTCAGAGCTCATTCTCAAGGTGAAGCTCGGGACTCGCACGGGTATCCTATTTATGTCTATCTATTATGAGTTGAGACGAAAGAGTTATGTCGCACAGCTGTGCTAGATGTGCCCCTCCTCCTGCCGTTGAACGCGCCACACGACAAAAAAGTGAAGGGGGTCACAACGAAGAGCTGTGCTGGGACACCTCACTCCTCGAATGGCGCCACATAGCACGATGCTTCTTTGCTACTTATGAGCTTGTCGTCGTGAAACAGCCGTGCGCTGAGAAGATAAGTGCCCTCTTCGATCGCAAAGATCTCGCTGATGTACCGCTTTGTGCCACCCTTGACGATGAAGTCGATGTCTATGACATCCATGAGCGTATGATTTTTCGACGGTGGCTTCGCGGCTACCTCGAGGCGCAAGTTGCGAACGTCGTCGCGAGCTTTTACGACTGTCTCCGTCTCGATGGTCTCCTCATAGGCCCAGTATGGGCGGTTTACAAAAAACGTCTGGATTTCCGCTGGGTCCTCCGCTATCCTGATCTCGTGGTCGGGCGAGTACCACCCTAGGAAATTTTCGCCGCGGTATCCGGTCACGTGCAAGTACACTCTGCCACTGTGATTCGCAAAAATGTGAAAGTTCATGACCGTCGTTTCCTGCGGTTGTATCGCCCGTACAAAGTGAAACGAACCGCTCGGCAACACGTCGACGTTATACGAGTTGTACGTGTAGAGCGTTGCACTGACGTCGTTGATCGTCTCCGTGGCGATGTTAGTCAACCGTGCCGTGATCCAATGACGCCCTCGTTCAACTTCTTCGGGCGTGATTGTGATCTCAAAGGGATACTTCCTTCCTTCCTCCATGTGCTTACCTACTTACTTACTTAATGCCAACTTTGACCTTCTTCTCCGCCGGGGTTGGCTCTTTCTTCGGCATTACCACTTCGAGAACGCCATTGTTAAACATGGCCTCCGTCTTTTCTGGAATGACCTCCGCCGGAAGGGTCAGCATCCGCTTAAATGATGCATACCCGCGTTCCCGGTACACGTATTCTCCCTCTTTCTCTTCCTTCTCAGTTTTTGTTTCAGCCGAGATCTCGAGGGTGTCACTTGTGGCGTTGATCGTGATATCTTCCTTTACCACCCCCGGCAACTCGACAACCGCCTTTAACTCCGTTCCGGTGTCAATGATGTCGGCATAGGGCTCGCGGTACGCAGAGGGAGTTATTGGCCTCCACGGCCTCCACGACGGGAACGGCATCTTCCCGAACATTTCATCCATGTTTGAGCGGACGCCTTCGAGCGCGCGTCTCATTTCGGCGAGTGCGTCGTACATCCAGTAGTCCCTGGGTGCCAATTCCTTCTTTTCTTTTTTCTCATCAGTCATACGATTGCCTCCTTTAATGGACGATACCACTGAAAGATTATAAATGTTGGTAACAGAAAAAGCACTTCTCGAAGATAACTCGCACCCTTTTCCTTAGTCTCATGTGGTTTCTCACGCTGAAGCATCGCCTTACCGCAAGAACAGGTCGTAGCCGTTTTGAACGCACGCCTTCCGTCCGAGGTCGCTGTATCCTTCAGTGGAAAGAGCGTGCATCACCCGTGCCACCGCGAGACAGTCCGACCGTTGTGAGCTCATATCACTGTTCACGAGAAACTGAGCCTCGGGATATTCCGTTATTATGGAAACCGCCTCTTGTACGGAAAGCTTTCCCGGTTGCACCGTAAGACCCATGTACGCATCCGCTTCGAGCGCCGCTTCTACGGTAGCAGCATCAAGGTGATCGATGACGACGTCTTTTGCTCCTACGTCCTTGAGGATGTCGATAATCTTCACCACTGCCTCCAATTTACCAGTTCGCGGAGTATGGATGATCTTTGGATAGTAGCCTATTGCAAGCTGGGCTCGCAACACCCGTTCCTCTGCGGCTGTGCACCGTTCGAGGCCGATCTCGCCGATTGCCGCGACGTCTGGGTGTGACAGGTATTCCGGCAGGTCTTGTAACACAGCATCGACTTCATCGTTTATCGATCGCGGATGCACCCCCAGCCCGACATGCACGGAAACGCCGTTTTCGGCGCCCCGTCGTACCTCGTCATTGACAAGCTTGTGGAAGTGATCGAAGAGCACTGACGATGCCGACATCCGCATGGGGTCGTGGGCAAGAGTCAATACGTGTGTAATGCCCGCAACCCCCATGAGCTCAAGATCTTCGTACGGTCGTGTATCCATATGCGCGTGAGTGTCAAACATGGTCTTAGATTAGCGTCCGATCTTTTATCCATTTGCCTTGACGCGTCTGTCCGCATTCATCAGCGACGCATAGCTAACGATCTGAGCGTGCGGAGGCGCGCGTGTACTATACGGCACACCGACAAATATAAACGAGAGGAGACAGAATAGCGTAGAGGGATCATGGTGAAGCCGAAGGTCGATGCCGAGTTATGCGTAGGCTGTGGAGCGTGCGAGGACATTTGTCCGGATGTCTTTGAGGTCCAAGATGATGGGATATCTCACGTCATGGACAGCGATGCCTGTAGCGAATGTGACTGTCAAGAGGCAGCGGACAGCTGCCCGACAGAGGCCATTAGTTTTGAAGAAGAGGATTAATTTCTACCGATGCACTAATCACTTTTTATTTCTTTCTATTCCTTTTCAGTCGCTCTTAACTTTATGGTTACCATAGGTCGCACTGAGACAGTTGCTATGCTCTGCTGCGGCCGTTATCGCGAGCGGAACCGAGGGCAGATGGCACACTCATAAGTGCGCGTATTCAAACAGCCGTGCGAACTGCTGGGTGAAAAAAGAGAGGATATAAATGACGGCAGCGACCTTGACGAACTTGGCAATGGAGATGACGGAAATGAAACGCCTCACGCGGTATTCCTCAACGCCTGCAGCGATGGGAACAAGATCCCCGAGGAACGGGATCCACGGAGAGATGAGCAAGAGTGCTGCGCCATACCGGGTGAACCATTCGCGCGCCCGTTTCTCCCGCTCAGGGTTATGGAACGGTATGATCTTCCGCACCCCATATTTTCCAAGGGCATACCCGACTGATGCGCCGATAACCGATCCTATGAATACAACCGCAAGAATGAGCGCCAAATTCTCGTGAACTTCCAGTAAGAGCACAATCGTGGGCTCGGTGGGTATCGGCAGGACGGATGAGAGAGCGCTTACCGCAAAGAGCTCCAACAGGCCAAATTCACTCATCGATGGCAGATACGTGTACCCCACCCCTGCTGACCGTCTGTACACTGACGCAGCATAAAAGCTTTGGTGCGGCACGTGCGAGCAGAAAGAGCGAGCGTTCTGCACGTGACAGTGTTATGCGCAACGAGGTGCTATCACACGCGGTGTGAGGCGATAGCATAGATGCACGTGTTCGGAGGAGAGAGGACGCACCCCCCGCAAAATCCTTCCATTTCGTTTTAAAAGAGCGCAGGGAAAAACTGCAGGAAAAATGACGTGAAGTAGACGATAGCGATGCCCTTGACAAGCTTCGAGACGGATACCACGGTGATGAATCGAACGGGGGCATAATTCTCAACCCCGGCAACGATAGGAGCAACATCATCGAGAAACGGCACCCACGGAGAGATCAATAATACGAGAGCACCATATCTCGTGAACCAGTCTTGTGCCCGCTTCTCGCGATCAGGGTTGTGAAAGGGCACAATTCTTCTGAGGCCGTACTTGCCAATCACGTACCCGACCACGGCACCTATCACGGAACCGACGACCAGCACGGCAAGAATGCTCACAGGATGCACCCGAACCGCAAGTAAGAGTGCAACGTTCGCCCACGTGGGTATGGGAAGTATCGCTGAGAGGGCGCTTACCGCAAAGAGGCCAGCGAGGCCGTAATCACTGATCGATGGCATACTTGTTCACCAGCCCTCACGTCTCACGGTAAATGGTTAGGATCCATCCTTCATAAAAGCCCCACTTTCCACGTCGGTCAAAGTGGAGGGGGAGACACGCAGCGATAGTGCACCATTCACGCCACGCCACCTCACCTCACCTTAACTCTTATACGCCTCCGACACATACAAGCAGACGGTGGTAACATTGACGGGAAATGAACGGTACGACAAGGGCTTAAGAACGCTTGAGGAGGTCAACAAAGAAGGCATAGCGAGATTGATGGATCTTTTAGAGCCGATCGCTCCAGACCTCGCACGCTACGTTATAGAATTTGCGTTCGGCGATGTCTATACGCGACCAGGACTTGATGCGCGCCAACGAGAGCTCTGCATCATCTCAGCACTAGCGGCACTTGGCGGAAAGGAGGAACTGCTGAAAGATCACATTGAGGCCGCGATAAATGTGGGGTGTACGAAAGTGGAAGTCGTAGAGACCCTCATTATGATGGCGGTGTATGCAGGATTTCCGGCGGCTATCAACGGAATCAAAGCCGCAAAGGAAGTCTTGTGCGTGTGAGTGAG
>CAZKZX010000110.1:0-5920 GCA_964557335.1 uncultured Methanomicrobia archaeon
CAACAACATGATTGTTTAGCATTACTACGTTCCAATCTAGTTGGATGGCTTGGATGCCAAGAGCGTTTAGGGTTGCTACGGTTTGAAATGTCACTGTTTCTCTGAGCACATAATTAAGATACGAAAACTCAGCAAACGAGAAGTAAAAAATACCCCCAATCGCTGCAGCTTTTGTAATGGTAAGCGTCAGTTCATCTTTATTCATCAACATGATAAATGCTACCAAGGCGCAAAATGCTGCTACCAAGATCGTCAAGATTACGTTAAAAAAATCACTTATGTGGAGATAGTACATTGGTAGACTTGCCCAGTGTGCTGCAAAGAATAACCAACCAGCCGAACCAATGAAATATGAACGCTTAGTTGATATAAGTGATGCAACTATAAATAAAAGCAGAGCAATCCATAGCAATCCTTCCATCTATTTCACCATCAAAGAGAACGCCGCTGTAGCGTAGAAAAATATCCGTTGCGATATTGGTAAAAACTTACATATAACCGTTTTGACTCAGATTTTGACCGAAAGTATTTGGCCTTACTAATACACTTGGGCAGTGTGATTCTATCACTTCAAGTGATAGCGGTCAACATAGAAATAAATATATGCTGGACTAAGAGTAGTACGATTAAGATACAAAGAGAATGAGCAACCAAAATCAGCTTGGCTTATTTGGTTTTATGAAAGCATTTCAAAGTGGAATATTGCATGCAATTTTGTCCGAAGTGTAAAAGTATAATGTTGCCTGAACAAGAGCTCATAAAATGCAGAGCATGTGGGTTTGTAACAGAGAGAGAGGCACCAGCGCAGAATAAAGTCCATCAAATACTCAGACAACAAAGAGAGATGCTGGTTTTAGACGAGGAGCTCGACGAAGGCAAACCAACAACAAAAGCGCGATGTCCTGAATGTGGATGCGACACAGCTTATTGGTGGTTGCGACAATTGAGGGCTGCTGATGAAAGCGAGGTGCGGTTCTTTCGTTGTGTGAAATGTGGTAAAACTTGGAGAGAATACGATTAATGCGAAGTCACCTCAGTTGTCTTTGATACTCAAGATACTCAAAACACTTCTAAAATATTAGTTTGTCGGAGATAGAGTGCAACTGGCTTTGGAAAGCAGTTATTTCCCGACAACGACAACATTTTCATTAACGCTTAAAAACTAGGTAGGTAGTTTTTACCTCTGTACAACACTGACTGACTAATCACACAGTATTTGCTTATGTCTTTAAAAGAGATTTCTATCAACTCTACGGCATAATAACAAGGTTATGTGTAACTCTTGTCTAATGTTGCATTTAGCCGTAGAGTATACCAATTGTTATGTTTCTTATGTTTGCTAATTAGTAAAAAATTTTTTAAGTAACATCATTGCATTGAACATCATTGCATTTGTAGTAACATTGTGAGCTCCAGTAGATGAACGTAAAAATCGTACTAGTAAATCCTATGTATGAAGGAAATGTTGGCTCGGTAGCTCGTGTTATGAAAAATTTTGGTTTCCAAGACCTTATTTTAGTTAATCCATGTAAAATAGGTAACTTTGCAAGAGCTATGGCATCACATGCTGTGGATATCTTAAACTCCGCACAGATGAGAAACCTTGAAGATGTCTTAAAAAATTCTGAACTCATTATAGGAACGACGGGAATTACAGGCGCAGGATCATTTACCAGGAGTCCTTATCCACTTACAAAATTGAATGAAAAGCTCGAAGGTAAAAGTGGAGTAGCATCAATCCTTTTCGGACGAGAGGACCAAGGACTTCCTAATCAAATACTGAATCAGTGTGATATGATTTTAAATGTCAAAACGAACCCAGCGTATCCGGTGATGAATATCTCGCACGCAGCAGCGGTTATTTTATACAGCATCAGCAGTTTACCGACAACATCGTCGTCAGGGGAGTTCGCAATAGCGTCCCACGATGATCTAGAGCGTCTGCTTGGCCATACAAGTGATGTTCTAACAGACGTCGGATTCCCGGTGCATAAGAGAGGGCGCGTTCTTTGTACCTTAAAGCGGATTTGCGGAAAATCAGAACTTACACCAAAAGAAGTGAGAGTACTGCGTGGAATCCTCAGTAGAATACAGATAAGCGTGAGACAACGAAAATATTAGAGGTACGGACCTATAATTAGTTGCAGCCTCTGCTTTACATCATCTGATACGTTAGCAAGATTTGATACTATTGCATTCTTTAGTGCATTTCGACAAGCGCAGGTTTCGTCCGTCGCAGGGAGCGTTTCAACAACCTTCTTTATTATTTCTTTTGTTATTTTTTCATTTTTCAAAACGTTGTTAATGACCATTTCAATAGAGACTTCATCTTCACGCCATACATCATAGTCTGTCACTGTTGCCAGCATTCCATAGCATATCTCTGCCTCTCGCGCTAGCTTAGCTTCAGGTATCCCTGTCATTCCGATGATGTCAAACCCCATTCGCCTGTATGCGTTAGACTCAGCGCGCGTTGAAAACTGTGGTCCTTCGATACAAATATAAGTGCCACCTATCTTAACACGGCCACCAATATCCTGAGCGGTGCTGTATAACACTTGAGATATACCTTTACAAAAAGGTTCAGCAAAGCTTACGTGCACAGCTATGTCATCAAAAAACGTATGAGGCCGAAATTTTGTTCTGTCAAAAATTTGGTCAGGTATAACGATGTCTAGTGGTTTTATATCCTCTCTTAAGCTTCCCACAGCTGAAATTGAAATTATATTGGTGACTCCAAGCTTTTTGAGTGCATAGATATTTGCGCGCGAGTTTACTTTTGTCGGTGATATTGTATGCCCAACCCCATGTCTTGGTAGAAATGCACATTTTCTTCCCGATATCTCGCCAACTGCTATTTCGCCAGAAGGGCTCCCATAAGGGGTTTGAATCGACACTTTACTTACGTTTTCCATCTCTTCGGCACTGTAAATTCCGGAGCCACCGATAAATGCAGTCTCAACGCTCATTTTAATGTCCACCCGTTCCCTTCAAAGTGCACAATTTCTCGTCGTTCCATCTCTCGAAGTATCTCAGTAAGTCTGCCAGGTTGTGCGATGTCGAAGTACATCGGTTCTATCGAATACCAATGTTTCAGGCCCATTTTGATCGTTTTAAGATCCCAACAACGTCTTCGCTCTTTTGTCATCATTTTGGCAATTAGGTCTGTCATGTCTTCAATGAAGTTCCATGGATACACAACCCAGATACAATCTTCGAGGTACTCCGCATAGTAGTCGGGGGTAAACTCAGACGTAAACAGAAGTTGTAGAGCTCCAGTCTTAACTTCTGTTGGTCCAAATTCTTTGACGTAATTTACGGAATACTGTAAGCTCTTACCTGTATCCGATATGTCATCGATAATCAAAGCCCGTTTCCCATGCACCATCTCTTTAACTATTGGATACTTAATACGGCACTCATCTCCCACGCAGGCCGTTCCCACGTAATGCTCGACTTTTAAACTGATTAAATCATTTATGCCAAGAAAATCGCACATCATGCGACCAGCAAACCACCCTCCTCGGGCAAGCGCCACTATAACATCCGGCGCATAGAAAGAAGATTCCACGCTGTAAGCGAGGTCTCTACAAAGATCGTATATGTAATTCCAATTTGTGACAGCACATTTAAACTTTTCTGGTAAAGGCATACAGCAGAATTCCAAACAACAAGAACATATTTATCTTTATCTGTTTTTAAACTATGTCGGCAATTAAATTGCTCACGTAACGTTATATACCTGTAATCGATTGTATAGTTAGCATAAAAAGGGTGTTTTAAATGAGGCTTGAACCAGATGATTGTACTGCGATAGGAGAGATTGTCGCAGGCCGTTACTTCAAGAAAAGTGGATGGAAATATACGAATTTGAGAGACATACGAAAAATATTAAGGGCGTATAACGAACTCGAAGACCAGTATAATACCTATCCATATATGAGTCGAGATTGGTACGTCTCAAATTCAGTTGATAAGAACATCTATATTGCCAAAACGTGGAAAGAGTTAAAAAGATTAGTCGATTTCTTAAACGAATACGGCGAAAGACAATTGTTTAGTTTTATTGTTGCCTCAGACAATCGCATTGCTCTATGCAAAGTTGTAACCGACGAAAGTAAACGTGTTAAAGAAGCCGAAGATATCGCGAAGGAACACGGATATCTGCTGCACCTCTTTAAAGTGAAGGTTCCAAATAATGTGGAATATGATATAGACACAATCACATAACACATTGGAAATACTATTGAGTGACGTTAAAAAGTTCACTAGATTCACTTAGACTCTGAAGGCGACTTAAAATAATAGAATATGATTTTTTTAAGTTTTGCACGTTATCAAACCCTGACTTCAAAATATTAAGCTCTTCTGTATCCGCTGCATCTCGCATCCTTCTTGCTGACTGTGTTAAGTTACCCATAGTCCTTGTGAGCTCATCGACGATAGTTACAGTAGCAGCTCGTGAAGTTCGAGAGAGTGGGTTCAAGTCTACAGCTAATACCGTCTTTCCACTCTTTCTCAAGGCTCCACATCTATCCCCATCTTCAAGCGGCACAAAAACAACGTCAGCTAGCGGAATGCCCTTTTTGTCAACCTTTGCCCTGTCGCTAGCAATTCCTGATAGTTGGACTGATTCGCGCCCAATTAATATGCGCCTCGCTCCATAATCTTTAAGATGTTGTTCGATTTTTTCACTGCGTTGAATCGAGCGATGGTATAGGTTAATTTCTATAGGAGCTTCTACGATCTCGCTGAGTTCAACGAGCTCTGCAGGAACTAGAGCTGCTGTGTTCCCATTAACTGAAAGAATTGGATGTTGGGCGGTAAGCATGTGCGCGCTTGCCACTTTAACCGCTTGAAGTGCATTAGCTGTACTTCTTTCTCCTATAAGATAATCAAATGCTTCACCTCTCCCATGCGCTATAAGTCCATGAACACTTGTTATGCCTTTTTTATATCCTTCGACTAGCCTATCTCTTAAAACAAGCGATTTATAGCGTGGATGATTTTTGGATATCGTAGCCATTTTTTACTCGAACAAGAGAATCATGAATTTAACTGTCGTTCATATTATCTCTTCAACGTTAAAAAACAGTTCATAAATTTCATCGATGTTGCTCCGATTTTTCGCGTAAAGCGCCCAATGCATTAAGTATATTCTTACAAAGCAGTAATATGTTCTTTTTAAAATCACTACAATCTCCGGATAGCACATTCATTGATGTACCGTTATGTTCAAAATAGCGACAAATGGAGGCTCGTTTTATGTTTTATTAAGCTCACAAGAAGCGCGTTGCATTTTAATCCATTCTTGCTTTTTTCTTTTATTTATTTTCCTTCAAAGAATGATAAATTCTTATATTAATATGCAAAAATTTTCATCCTTTAATTTACTTCCTTAAGCGGATAAACTGTATGAGAAATTATATCAAGCCATTAATTTTGCTCCGCAGTTATTAATTTTGGTGCCCCTAACTTCGCCAAATTCGCTGAGAACGTCTGAGGAATTAATCGCAAATACTGCATCACCTAACATCACCATCGACGCGAGACCATCACTTGCCTCTACAGCTTCAATTGCATCTTTGACTTTATCGCTCATAAGTCCCGTGCTCATAGCGAAGTCTCTCGAAAGTTTCATAAACTCTTCAAACACAGGCCTTCTTAACAGTGCTTTGAGACACTTATTTCCACAATAGCCTATAGTCTCTATAAAATCTGTATCTTCTAAAATCTGGGATGTTGAAAGTGGTCCAAATATAACATAAGAGATGTTCCTTATCGCTGTGGGAATTTTATCCACGCGCGTATGTTCTCGTATAACTACACCCCCGGTAGATTGCGCCACGACATCGCCTACTCCCGTTTTATTTTTAATTTCAGCACGTATTGCTACATTACAAATATCATTGTAAGTAAG
>CAZKZX010000111.1:0-5913 GCA_964557335.1 uncultured Methanomicrobia archaeon
TACCTTGTAGCCCCATTCCTGCTTCCGTTCGACATCGTACATGTCGAATCCGGTGGCGACAATTATCGTACCTACCTTGACGTTCACGAGCTCATCAGGCTTGTCGAAGTCAATTGCCTCCAGATCACCGCACGCGTCTTGTCCTTTACAGAGATCGCATTTGATGCAGCTGTCCATATCGATCGTGAATTTCAATGGCACAGCCTGTGGGAACGGGACATACGCAGCTTTTCTAGGTTGTAGCCCAAGGTCAAACTCGTTTGGCCTCGATACCGGGCAGACCTCTTGACATTTACCGCACCCGTTGCATTTGTCCTCGTAGACATAGCGGGATTTCTGGCGGATTGTAACGTCGAAGTTTCCTATATACCCGCTAACGTCTTCAACTTCCGAGTAGGTCATAAGCTCGATGTTCTCGTTACGCTCCACATCCACCATCTTTGGCGTGAGGATACATTGTGAACAGTCGAGCGTCGGGAAGGTCTTGTCAAGACGGGACATGTTGCCACCGATTGACGGTTCCTTTTCAACTAAGTACGTCTTAATTCCTGCCGCTGCGAGGTCAAGCGACGCCTGAATACCAGCGATGCCAGCGCCTATGACCAACGCAGCTTTCTCGACTGGCACGACTTTTGCCTCAAGCGGCTCGAGCTTTGATGCCCGCGCGACCTCCATTCGTATAACGTCCTTCGCCTTTTGGGTCGCCTCTTTCGGCATCTCCATGTGAACCCACGTGTTCTGTTCGCGGATGTTCGCCATTGAGAACAGGAACTGGTTCACCCCGCCTTTTTCTGTTGCCCTTCTGAACGTGGGCTCGTGTAGCCTCGGTGAGCACGCGGCGACTACCGTGCCGTTTAGGTTGTGCTCTTTAATGGCGTTGATAATCATCTCTTGACCTGGCGTTGAACATACGTAGGTATACGCGTCAGCGAATGCGACGTTTGGTAAGGTCTTTGCGTACTCGACAATTTCCGGTACGTTTACGACACCAGCAATATTGGTGCCGCAGTGACATACGAATACGCCAATTCTTTTTTCTTCATCCATGTGTGATATCCCTCCTACCTCACTGTATCTTTGCGAGCAGCGGCTCAACGTCTATCACGTGAGCGCTCAATCCGAGTTCCTCAGGGTTCATGCCCTGCGCAATGCCAAGAAGCTGGTTGTAGTGCAGCACTGGTAAGTCGTACACGTCTCCGAACTTCTCTTTGATTTCAAGCTGCCCGCGGTCGAGCTGTAGGTGGCAGAACGGACAGACGTTTACTACTACATCTGCACCGGCTTGTGTCATGTTGTAGAGCTTCTCGTTTACCATATCGAGTGCGAGGTCAATCTTATACGATCTGACGCCGCCTCCCGCTCCGCAACACATCATCTTCTCCTTATAGTCGATTGATTTCGCTCCGAGTGCCTCAACCAACTCATCGAAGAATACAGGCCTCTCAGAGTAATCAAATATTCTTTCAACTTTTGGCTTGATGAGGTGACAGCCATAGTGAATGGCCACATTGAGCCCCGTAAGTGGTACTTCAACGGACTCTTTCACTTTCTCCACACCGACATCTTTGTGCAATACATCGATGAGGTGTCTCACCTCTTGTGTTCCTTGGAACTCATATCCAGCGTTTGCAAGAACTGAATTGACCTTATCTTTCAATTCTGGATTCTCTTTGAGCCTGTAGTTTGTTTCAAATAACGATTTGTAACATCCATTGCATACTAACGCAATGTCTTTACCTTCTTTTTCTGATAGGCATATGTTCCTTGCCGCCAACGCAAGCCATGCGTCGATGTCCATTGACCCAAATGCGCCTGGCGCTGGACAGCAGGACGCTCCCTTGAAATCGCATAACTCGATACCGAACTCTCTCGATGTCTTGACCGCAGAGGCTTCAATGCCGGGATATCGATTGGGAGCAATACAGCCTAGGAAGAAGTTGTACTCCTTCATTGACTCTCAGCCTCCATCTCTTCTTTGATTTTAAGTAAACCCGTAACCTCGAGTATCGTCTGAATATCTTTGATGTATTCTGGATACGAGTGTGTCGTTGGTGGGTTAGGCGGCAGTCCAACTGCCACGCGTTGCTGTGTGTTCTCCTCATTGTTGGGTACACCGTGACCAGTCTTGTAAATCGCCCCCATGATCTTTATCATGCTCATGGGCACTTTCTTCTCGCGGGTCGCGATGTTACGCAACGCCATAATGACATCAGTCGGCACAACCCTTCTCGGGCATCGGTCAGTGCACGTGTAACACGTCGTACAGAGCCATAGATCGGGGTCGTCAAGCACGTTTCTCATTCCGAGAATTGCTTTCCTCATTACCTTCCTAACTCTCAGTCCACTTCTCTGGCCCATTGGGCAACCAGCTGTACAGGTACCGCATTGGTAGCACATCCGCGCTTTGTCTAAGCCACGAGCTTCAACTTCTTTTATCAAATTCGGATCAAGTTCCGTTGTTCCGATCTGCTCGTGTTTTGGGTTTCTCATACCTTCACTTGTCATCTTTTACGCCCCCAGCTTTTCGATCGTCGGAGTCTTAACTTCCATCATCTTTGCGGCCGTCTTTCTGTAAAGATCGGTCTCTTGCCCGACGATGTTTATCTTGTCACGCTTAACCTCAATCGTGTTGGCAACCGGGCATACATTCACGCAGGCGCCGCAGAACACACAGAAGTCATCGTTGACTTCAAGCTTGGTTGCAATTTCTCCCGGCTCCTTTTGAGGCGGTAAATAAAGCGTATTGCACGGACAGATCTCTACGCAAGCAGAACATCCAGCCGGACAGTTTTCGGTCTTGATGTTAATTGATCCTTCAAAAATCTTCTGTATGTCAATCGTGTTCTCCACGGGGCACGTCTTCGAGCACCACGTGCAGTACATACACTCTTCTTTGTTGATTGTGACCTCACCAGGAAGCTTGGTGTCGGTAATAGTCCTCTCGATCTTAATCGAATCGGTTGGACAGATCTCCTCGCAGATCTTGCAGTTGTCACACTTTGATTCATCAAACGTGACTTTGCCTAGCTGTTGTATATTCAGCGGGTTCGCTTCTTCATGCTCAACGGTGAGAGCATCACAGACTTCCCCGCACAAACCGCAGTAGGTACATTTGTTTTCACTAGCAGGATCCTCATCAAGCTTCATTTCAGCCGTGTATGTGATTGCCTGTTGCTTCTCGGTTATCTCTTGCACGTTGCGGTCAACCGCATCGCGCGGGCAGATATCCTCACAGATCTTGCACCTTATGCACGTGTCTAGGTTTATCTCTGCTGTCTTCTGGTATTGTGGGAAACCTTCTCTGTCAATGAGATCGGTCTTCGGTTCACCGTTCTCATATAGTTTCAACGCAGTAAATGGACACAGCTCCACACATACGCCGCAGTACGAGCATTTCGTCTCGTCAAAGGCCATCTGAGGAACTTCCATTTCCTTGAAACCAATAGCGCCCACAGGCCCCTTCTCAATTGCTTCTTCCGGGCACACATCCTTGCAGATGCCGCATCCGGAGCAGCGCTCCATGTCGAGAGCGAGGTTGAGGGTCTGTACCAGAGTCTTTTGTTCTATGATTGATTTTCGTCCTTCCTCTCTTTTAGAGTACATCGGAAACAAAGCCAAAGCTCTATCCCTCCTTTATCCCTGTGTTAGCTGGATGCAATTCTTTGGACACACTTGGAGACATACGCCACAAGCTTCGCAGACGCTCTCGTCTACTGCTAAGGACTTGCCCCCCTGCACCATATACGTCTTCTTTGTCGTCGCCGGATTTTCAACGCATAATTCAAGCGCGTTGACTGGACACGCCACGACGCAGTTGTTGCATCCAGTGCAGCTTCTATCTATGTGTAATGCAAATGTCACTTAGTTCACCAGCCTAATTGTAGGTAAAACAATGTTTAAAAGTTTCGAAAGATTCAATATAAAAAGCTTTTTATTTGATTCGTTTATCGAAGCCATTTTCAATTGCCTTCCGAACTTCCAATTACAGAATTTATGCCTATTGGAAACGTCTAAAATACAGTTTTCAATAGCTAGTATAATATTAATTACTTTGGTTATATATTATTTACTTTAATTATATCCCAAGTATATTAATCATAATATATTCTAAGTATTTTCAATTGATAAAAAAAATATAAGCGACACTTTTTTTGAGTTCGCTTTTAAAACGTCAACGTATGTACAATATTAAAATTTTATTTTCTTTACAATATAATATACGTTGTGAAGTCTTATAAAGCTTTGGTCGTCTCATAAGCTCAAATTAACTTTTTTTTAAGGATTGCAGAGCAAAAAAAGGGTATTTGCTAAAATGCTTACTTCAATGCTTACTTCCTAATGATCATCGCACACAATAATATAGTGTGCAACATGTTTTGATACTGGTACCGTGCACCGTGCAACGGATATGCTTTTGAAAGCTCCTAATTGGTTTTCAGGGTCGCTCTCAACGAGTTTTGTATGCGTAATTAACAAATAATGGGGAGGCGACGTAATGTATACATATAATAAAAGACATAATATATAATTGTATAAATAATTGTATAAAAAAGCTTTTAAAGATTTTTAAACTTTAAAGTATAACAAATTTATATATTAGTTTGTTCATATAAATGAATTAATACTAAAAATACATTAAATTGCTGCATTTCTATGGCGAATATTGAATGATCTATTGCAATTACTCAAAGATCCGCAATATTTTATATAGATGGAGTAGCAATAAAAATGGGTCAAGAGTGTGAGGCAAATTCAATTGAAATCAATTGAAGAGGTTCAGTTTTTCGGTGCCTACGAAGCGTTGGCTCGTTCTATTTTTCTTTTCCAGGATTCAACTATGAGGTGACCAAGAAATGGGAGATAAGGTAACAGTTCAAGAGGACTGGCTCTGTGTATGTTCCGGCTGTGAAATTGCAGTTCTTGACTTACACGAAAGTCTTCTCGATGTGCTACAAGCAATAGAATTCGTTCGAATTCCAGTGTTGATGGACATTAAAGACTTTAACCAGCATACAACAGTTGGTATCCTTAGCGGCGGTATTCGCAACGAAGATAACGAACACGTCGCTAAGAAGGTAAGAGAGACATCAGACATCGTCATTGCACTTGGTAGCTGCGCTGCGTTTGGTGGCATTCCAGGTGTGAACAACATAAACTTGATGCCAGACATCAAGCAAGCGGTATTAACGACAACTTCAACAGCTCCCGACCAAGAGCTCCCGACGAAGGAGATTCCGAAGCTATTTGACACGCTTCGTCCGATTTCAGACGTCATTAAAGTTGACTACTTCATTCCAGGATGTCCGCCAACTCCTCAAACCATAGCGCACGTTCTTACGGCATTACTGCAGGGGCAAGAACCTCAGCTTAGTAAGCGTAACGTGTGTGACGACTGTGACAGACACAGAGAAGAGAAGAGGATGAAGGAAATAAAGAGAGGGATCGAGGCGAACGGAGAACCGGAGGAGTGCCTGCTCAACCAAGGATTCTTATGCATGGGTCCCGCGACGCGCGATGGGTGCCGTGCTGAGTGTCCGCACGCGAACGCTCCGTGTACAGGGTGCTACGGGCCAGCGGACGGTTCATACGAACAGGGCGTTGCAATGCTGAATGTAGTTGCTTCGGCGTATGGACTTGATGAAGACCCGTCGGTTGATCTTGAAGAACTTTCAAAGGAAGTTTACGACCCTATAGGAACGTTCTATCGATATACTATGCCGGTCTCGTTCATTAAGGCAAAGATCACGGAGAATACTAAGAGGTGAAAAAATGGGACAAAAAATAACTATTGAGCCCGTATCAAGAATTGAAGGCCATGCGAAGATTACCGTAAACCTCAATGATGAAGGAGTGGTCGAAGATGCTCACCTTCATATTGTAGAGATGCGCGGCTTCGAGAAGCTATTACAGGGA
>CAZKZX010000112.1:0-5913 GCA_964557335.1 uncultured Methanomicrobia archaeon
TATGTGCATCCAAATGTATATCGACAAAATTACCACAAGATAAAATGCGCCGACAATAAAATGCGCCGACAATAAAATGCGCCGACATATAGAAGCATATTCAAATAACGCTGATAAGTGAGAATCCCATGAAACCAATTTTTTAAAAGTGTAGCGTTTTGCTTGATTATTATTGAGATTGTTATTGCAGCACACCCGACAAATCAGCTCTGTGCCTCTCGTATTTTTTTTTACGGTCGTTGAAATAGACGTGCAGGGTAATAGACGATTAAAATGCCCGGATTACGCAATTGCGCGTGTCCCAATCCATCTTTCAGTTTAAAAGCTTCCGACAATACTAGGTTCGCAAGCTCACAATTCTACCGCCAGTGCCTAATGTTGCTTTATCTGAAAGGCTCTGGCGTACAAGTTAGTAGATATTTGGATGCGGAGGGAGGGATTCGAACCCGCGAACTCCTATGAGAGTGGATCTTGAGCCCACCGCCGTTGACCTCTTGGCTACCTCCGCTGACAACACAAATTAAATCGTAGCTCAATATATGTTTATCGTTTGCTCAGTAAGTCTTCGTCCTGGTTACCATCTGGCACTCAATTGGAAGAAAACTCACAACCCTGTACAGCTTGGAACACTTTTATAGAAAATACGCAAGACTAAAAAGGCGATAAGGCTCGGAAGTCTACGTTAGTTCCTCGATCGCTGGTTTCCGCAAGTTGCCTGACAAGCGCGCATAAAACATTAAGGATATGAGGGTAGAAGACTCGAATCCAACTACTCACTGTCCTATTGCTAGTTAACTCGTTAAGTGTGAACTTGTTTCGTCAGCGAGAGTGTGTGAGGTTAACGTACATCTGCCTGAGAAACAAGAAACGTCTAGCCTTAGGAACGATTAATGGACATGTTAGAAAAGTCGATGAGCAAAAAGTAATGAAAACATTCTTGTGATAAGATAATCGCAGTATAATTACTTTTACAAAACTATCGTAATGGCTAAATAACACTATATCGTCTATACAAAGGGGATATTTGTGGTTGTAGGCGTAACAATGGTGAATGTCGTTCCAGGCGAGGAACGCTATGTTTATCGGGAACTTCTCGATCTCAATGGGATTAGAGAGGTGTATCACGTATTTGGAGAATATGATTTTGTAGCGATAATTGAAGTTGAGGGGCTCACGGCCCTTAATAACGTTGTTGATAGAACAAGAGAAATAAAAGGGGTAACGTCAACTCACACGATCGTCGGTGCTGAATTATAACGTCGGAGATCATAAATGGTGGAGAATATAGCCGAAAAATTAGCTCAAAAACAACGAGAGATTAGCGTCGCCGAGTTCTTCGAAAAAAATAGGCACATACTAGGGTTTGACTCTTCAACGAGAAGCCTGATCACAAGCGTTAAGGAAGCAGTTGATAATGCTTTGGATGCCTGTGAAGAGAGCGGCATACTCCCAGATATCTTAGTTCAAGTCGATAAAGTCGACAGCAATAGCTACCGGTTAACTGTAGAGGATAATGGTCCTGGGATCGTAAAAGAGCAGATACCACGGGTGTTTGGGAAGCTGTTATATGGTTCACGATTTCACTCGCTGAAGCAAAGCAGAGGACAGCAAGGTATTGGTATCTCAGCAGTGGTATTATATTCCCAGCTGACGTCAGGAAAGTCAACGGCTATTTATTCAAAAACTGGAAAAACAAAGGACGCTCATTACTACGAACTAGTTATCAATACAAAAACGAACGAACCAGAAATTTTAATAGAACGAATCGTTGATTGGGATAGACCCCATGGTACGAGAATTGAAGTTGAGATGGAAGGTGCTTACGTCAGAGGACGCAAGCAGTCAATTTACGGTTACATAAAGTCAACAGCTATAGTCAATCCCCATGCTAGGATTACATTAACTGAGCCGAATGGGGGGGTCGAGGTCTTTGAGCGAGCAACAGAGGTTATGCCTGTAGAGCCGTGCGAGATTATGCCGCATCCGGAAGGTATCGAACTCGGTACCCTCATCAAAATGCTGCGATATACGGAACGAAGGCGCCTTAACTCCTTTTTGACAAATGAATTTGCACGAATCGGTCAAAAAACAGCAAAAGAGATATGCATGAAAGCTGGGATCGACCCAGACGTGAATCCCAACGACTTGTCGAGGGAGCAAGCGAAACGACTACGTGATGCGTTTAAAATGGTTAAGATAATTGCCCCTCCGACAGATTGTTTATCACCTATTTCTGAGGAATTAATAAGGAAAGGGCTTCAAAAAGAATACGATGTTGATTTTATTGCGACTACGACTCGCGACGCGTCAGTCCATACTGGGAATCCATTTGTGGTGGAGACAGGTATTGCATTTGGCGGGAACTTGCCAAAAGAAGACAAAATCGATATACTAAGGTTTGCAAATCGAGTCCCACTGTTGTACCAGCAAGGTGATTGCGCGTGTACACACGCCGTCGAGAGGATAAACTGGAGAAATTACGATCTAAATCAGCCTGGCGGAAGTGGCATCCCCCAAGGTCCTGCTGTAGTATTGGTGCATGTTGCTTCGACAAATGTGCCGTTTACGTCTGAGTCAAAGGAGGCGATAGCTGATATTTCTGAAATCGTTGATGAGATAGAACTTGCTGTACGAGATGTTGCTCGCGGTCTCAAGAATTACCTCGTCAAACAGAAGCTTCTTGCGAAAAGGAAAGAGAAAGAAGAGATCATCGAGAAGGTGCTACCAAAACTTGCAGAAAAAGTAGCTGAAGTAACAGGCAAAGAGAAGCCAGACATACAACCGATCGTTGCAAAAATCATGGGCAACGTTCTTGTGCAAAAGAGGATCGAACAAGCCGATGGCGGCTACAATATTGTCATTCGTGTTAAGAACTATTCAGAGACCCAAAAAGAATTTAATCTGCACGACTTTTCGCAGTCGGAAGTGAAAAATGCCAACCCAAAACCTAAGATTGTTGGAGCAAACGGCACGTTTGACAACATATGGAAGGTTTCTGTCAAGCCAAACGCTGAGAAGAAGTTTAACTACTTCGTACAGACCAATGAAATGCATTTCACCGAACCAATCGTCGAAGGGATACTGGCAGAGATGGTAACGGGGGCAACAGCGTTATCCAAAAAGCAATCGAGTGAGTGAGGTAAGAGAATGGCTAAGGTAACTGAGACGAAAGAAAATGCACGAAAATCGAGAGAGAAAGTGACACAAGAGAAATTATTGGGCATAGTTAAAACATTCTACGCACAATTTCTTACTGAACAAATACCGTATGTGATGATCCCCACGAGAACTAAGATGAATCTTGCTTATAACGATGAGTCAGAGGTATGGGTTTATGGAGATCGCGAGAGCGCGAGAAGCTGCAAGACTGTTAGGGGTGCTTATAGCTTATTAAAAACATCGTATACAATTGATTTCCTTAAGAAGCAGCTCAACGAGAATCGCTCTTCCACGTTGAGGGAGTTATATTACATTTCAGAAGGCTGGAAGTTGGCTAAATTTAGAGAGCAGCCTGAATCTGACAGATTGATTGAAGATCTCGAGATAATTACCGAACTCCAACGTGAGGATTTTCACGTCCGGCCTGAGGAGAATGGTGCTACTGTGTTCGGGCCAGTACGGCTTCGAGAGAACATAGAACGTCGCGGGCAGTTCTCAGAGCGCACCATTCACTGCGTGGATGACGTGGGTGAGGGAGGTTATCAGATTCCCTATAATGTGGATAATGTTGAGTTCCTCGAGCACGATGCGAAGTTTATCATAGCGATCGAAACGGGCGGTATGAGAGATCGGCTTATCGAAAATGGTTTTGACGCCGATCACGACGCTATCATTGTGCATCTAAAAGGCCAGCCTGCTCGAAGCACGCGAAGGCTCCTCAAACGAATGAATGAAGAGCTTAAGTTGCCCGTCGTCGTTTTTACTGATGGCGATCCGTGGTCGTATAGAATATTCGCATCGGTTGCGTACGGGTCAATAAAGAGCGCCCATATGTCTGAATACATGGCGACGCCTGCCGCGCAGTTTATCGGCGTGCGCCCAAGCGATATCGTCAACTATGACCTTCCTACTGACAAGCTTTCAGATCAAGATATTAAGGCGTTGCAGTCTGAACTCACTGATCCCCGATTTGGCACTGATTTCTGGAAAAGTGAAATCACTCTACAGCTTGATATCAGTAAAAAATCAGAACAGCAAGCGTTTGCGAGCCGCGGTCTAGACTATGTAACTGACATTTACTTGCCGGAAAGGCTGACCGATATGGGGGTTCTATAATTGAACCGCCTTTCTTATGGCCTTTATGGTAAGATTTCTTATTATTATTAATTTTGAAACCAGGAGACTTCCACCTTACAGCACCTCCGGTTGTTGTATGGTTGAAGGAGATGACGCGCGGTCACGCTGGCACTGCCTCACGCTTGATCGAACGAGGTCGACAAATAATCCATATGCGGCTTAGTCATATATTCAATGCGAAAAATTTTACATCGTTTAAAAAGTGATTGGCCGATACTGCTGAGGCGACGATATCGCGGAGTGATCATTACTGATGTATATGGCTAGCAGCATTATTAGGATAGGTGACATTCCGTGTCTCGTTGAATTGACGATGAAAGACGTGACTGAGTAGGAAGGGTCGTGTAGATAATAACGGGGAGAGGTAGCGCATTGTAATTACGAAACTCGCTCAGTACGACTATCTTCGCGGTTAAAGATGGGCCCTTCGTGTGGGAAAGAGAACGCGCGTTAAAAATAGCTAACAGTGTTGACAATTATGTATACCAGGATGATTTTATTCCGGGATAGAGAACGGTATTGTTGATCACGGGTAAACGTTGTATATCGAACTCTGCGATAGGATCCTTTTCATAGGCACAAGTCATTTCTACGTCCCTTTTGTTTAACGTTAATGTGGCAACAAGCATTTCATATTATTTTGCACTGTGAAATTTTACAAGTCGAGTGCTCTTCAGTGCGTATATGCGTTGGATCTTGATAGATTAAACTGTATTAACGGGTGGATTGCTGTGGCATCAACAAACACATCATAAACCTAACCTTCATCGCAAAGCCGTCTTCTCTGTAACGATGTGTCTTAATCTAAGCCTTATCCGCGTTGACGCAGACTACGGCTGTGGGTAAAAAAGAAGTAGTGAATTCGTGTTGCTTGTGATCGAGGTGAACTCAGGTAGCGTTAGTCCAATTCACTCCTCAATAGTTCCTGCTTGCACACAGAAGACGTTATAACTGATCGTGTTGAGTGCTGTATTAAATATTTTTTTTTAACTGCATCGAATTAATATGTATCCTAAAAAATACAGGGTTAAACTCTTTCGCATCCTCAAAATATTATTTGCAGGAGCTCGCTACGGAGCTATATAAGAAGGCTGCGAGCAACTGTTCTTTTTATTGCAAAAAATCAATAGGGGGCCTTTAACACAACACCCCCTCATACCATCACACGTTTTGTAAGATACGGTCTATCGCAATATTGTGTAAAATGAAATAAAAAAAAGAGAGCTTTTTACTGTATTAGCTTTTTTTAGCCGTATAATTGTCGCATAGATCCTTTATTAGAATAGCAGAGCCATCCATATAAGCTGTGTTTGATCGGGGAATAGCTGAGTCAATAAGTAAGCCCCTCCAATTAATGCTATATTAAGTGGCTCAAAGATCGGTACTATGAACAAGAGCAATCCAGGGATCAAACCTAGTAAAGATAGCGGGATATTAAGTAGTAATAACATTGTTTTTCTACCTCCTTTAATGAGTTGTTCAGATTTACTTTCCGTTTTTATAGTTTAGTTTTAAATAGAGTGATTTACGAGTTTAACGTGCGTATATATAATATTTTGTATAAACAACGGCAAAAAAAGGCAAATGCCCCTCGTGCGGAGCCGATGTCCTTTCAAC
>CAZKZX010000113.1:0-5878 GCA_964557335.1 uncultured Methanomicrobia archaeon
ATACTGTGCAAATAGAGACGCAATGAAATAATAATAGTACAGATGCATTATGATCGCATCTTTACATAACAACTCGAGGGCTGCATACGCTACTTCGTATTATGTAGACCACTGTAGACAATAACACTCTTTTATGCTTTCTACTGTCGGTCAAACCGATCTGATTTAAGATTTAACGAATCAATGGTATGCATCGTTACGCTGTTTTGAATTATAAGTTAATTGACACAAGGCAAACTAACGCCTAAACAACATAAAGCGCTTTATTTCTGTAACATTACAGATGTTGACTTAATTAAAGCCGTGACGGTATCTCCTACGTTTAGCCCCATTTCTTCTGCGGCATCCTTCGTAATCACTGATACGATCTCCTCACCCCCGGTCACGATAACTATTTCAGCCATTACTTTGCCAATCTTAATCTCTTTGATAGTTCCTAGCAGTTTATTACGAATGCTAATCTGCACTTACGTACCCCCTTAAACTAAAACTACGAAATTATATAAGCGTTATTACCCATAAGTTATATCACTTAAACACGTTTTGAGAATTAACAAATAATGCAACTAACGCATAAAGCGTTGTACCAACATTACACTAAAGTTAGCCGTAAATTGTCATTGTTTGGTACTTGATCCAATCATCTTTCTATAACGTCAGACACTGCGATTGTTGTTGAAATTACTCAATTGTGAATTAATTTAACAAAAGCTTTCTTATTTACTACTATAATCTCATACGACTGACATAATTTACGTTCAGCAAAGTTAAAGAAGTTGTGAATTACTATCTCAATTGCTTATGAAACAAGAATATTCAGGCACAGTTCAAGAATACTTAATGTACATAGATGGGGAATGGGTGCGATCATTAAATCGAGATTCATTGGAAGTTCGCAACCCTTACAACAATAGCCTTTATGCTCTCGTTCAAGACGGTGGTAAAGAAGATGCGAAAACAGCAGTTGATGCTGCGTATTCCGCGAAAGGAATGTGGGAAGAAACCTCGCCCGCTGCTCGTGCTGACTATCTCTATCGATTATATGACGTAATGACTACTAAGAAAGACGAACTGAGAGATATACTTATTAATGAGAGTGGTTCAACCTACAAAAAGGCTTCTGCTGAAGTGATGGCTACACTTCGAATGTTGCGATCAACAACAGAAGAAGCGCGACGTGTTGTAGGAGATATCATCTCTTCAGATGCTGGAAAATTTTCAGCGACGATAAGACGTCCCGCAGGCGTAATTACGGCAATAACGCCATTTAATTATCCTCTTTTGTTATCAATGAAAAAGTGCCTTCCTGCATTAGTCGTTGGCAATACTGTTGTCCTTAAACCTGCGAGTGTAACGCCAATTAGTCAACTAAAAATAGCTGAATTGCTTGATGCACTCGGCCTGCCTGCAGGAGTTTTCAACATTATAACAGGAGCGGGAAAAAGAATTGGAGATGAACTTGTCACTAATCCTAAAGTTGCCCACGTTTCATTCACTGGATCATATATAACCGGGAAA
The DNA here is from genome assembly GCA_964557335.1 of uncultured Methanomicrobia archaeon. GTDB lineage: Archaea > Halobacteriota > Bog-38 > Methanoflorentales > Methanoflorentaceae > DASPRZ01. Next base: position 1,519 of record CAZKZX010000113.1, read on the forward strand.
CATATTGCGCAGAAAGCCGCTAAAAGTCTGAAGAAAGTCACACTTGAGTTGGGAGGTAGCGACCCACTGATAGTTTTAAAAGACGCTGATTTAGACTATGCGGTGGATGCAGCTGTTTTTGGTGCATTTTTTCATCAAGGGCAGGTATGTATTTCTGCTAAACGAATTATTGTTGATGATGCAATTGCGGCAAAGTTTGTCGAGCGGTTCGTAAAGAGAGTTAAAAATCTTAAAGTTGGTGACCCACGACAACCAGATACCGATATTGGGCCTTTAACCACAAAAGCACAACTAAGAAAAACTCATGCTCAAGTGCAAGATGCCCTAGACAAAGGAGCTACCTTGCAATGCGGCGGCACATATAAAAACCAACTTTACTATCCAACTGTCATCACTGATGTAACACCAAACATGAGGGTATATAGAGAAGAGGTCTTCGGACCAGCACGACCGGTGATACCAGTGAATGATGAAAATGAGGCGATAAAAGTAGCAAATGACACAATATATGGCCTTTCATCGGGAATTGTTACACGGGACCTTAACAAAGCCATTTTGATCGCTAAGAAACTAGAATGCGGAATGGTTCATATAAACGACTCACCACTTCACTTTGAGTCCCATGTTCCCTTTGGAGGGATAAAATGCAGCGGTTTTGGACGTGAAGGTGGCAGGTACTCTACCGAAGATCTTACTGAACTAAAATGGATAACAATTCAAATCGGGAATCGAAATTTTCCAATTTAGATCTACGGTATTACAGCATTCATGCAGATATTGGCTATAGCCGGTTTTATGTAATTATTAAAAATCACTATCTCACGAGTGTAAGCTACTGCTCCCATATTATCTGTTCATCATATATGCCAAGATCCCCTTTTTGACAACGAAGTCTCTCAAAAGAGCCAAAGCCCAATAGAAAGGAATATTAACTTTGCATGCTCTCTAAGACTATCTATGTACTTTTGTTATTTTTTTAGTAAAAAGCTCTCTTTGATCTTTTTTTAATATCGCAAATGGATCGTGATCTATTATGTCTTTTAATTTGTATTGTACTGAAGTTTGCATATAAGCAATCTCGATGTTGTTGCTACGATTAAGTTGTAACCTTTTGTTACCAAGCGTGGCTCTTGTGAGTCCTATAAGACTGTCAGCTACGTGCGAATTTACGTCAGCGGGGAGTTTCAAACAGGTATCTTTTATATCGCAATTAAAGAACTTCATGGCATCGTAGGCGACTTGTACCCCAACTGCGATGTCTGCACACTTCTCACCGTGGTAATTATAAGCTTCCCGTAATAACGACGTAAGAATAATGCTTTCATTACCATAGCGCAAGATGAGCGGAGTATAGGTATCTCGAGCCCAGAATACAACGTCTTGTCCTGCAGAATACGGTTTTATGTCAATAACAGGTGACCCATCAATAAGATCTAACGGATCAACGTAGAGGAAATTTCCTTCTATTTTAACAAGTTGCGTGGCTGTTATTGAAATCGGATTAGGGCGTGCTGGCGATCTAAGAGAAAAGACACCTCGTTTGCTTAAATCTGGATTTAACTTGCGGGGAGTGACTAACAGCACGCTTCTGTCGGCTTTATCAAACCAACAGATGACATTTATATGAGTGTTATTTTCAATACACTTCAAACCTAGTTTAAACTCATCAAATATCTCTATAATTGCAGGAACTCCCTGCAGTGGCATTTCTCTGCCCTCACTGATATCAGATCGTACAACACCTATAGGAGCTATTTCAAACTTCATGTTCGCCGCAATTTTCCGATTTATCAGGTTGGTTATGAGCTCAATTTTTGCGTACTATCAACGAAGTTAACCAATATTTTATACGAGGAAGGTGTTTGAGGTTCATCACGCTTTGTGTCAGGATTCTTGTGAAAACTAACGTCAACCGTTTCAAAATAGTCAATTGCTTTTCCCGATTACATATACGTTTGAAGCTTTAAATAACGCCGAGACCTCTCTATCTCTTGTTAGATGTAAGAGTTCAGATGATCGTTGGGTTATGTAAGCACTTAGCATAAATCCGCAATCAATTTTTACCTTACAAATGGGTCCTAAAGGAATTATCTGCTTCACGTTACCATTAAAGACATTCCTTGCGCTCGAAATAGTTTCACCAACCTGTAATGTTATATTTTCCGGCCTGATCCCCAAAATTACTTCACGTCCTACAGCAACTTTAGAGATAGCCTCTACAATAGTATTACCTACATCAACTGATATGAGCCCTTCGTCATTGGAGATTACAACACCCTGAAATATATTTTCCATGCCAACAAATCGTGCAATGAATTCATCTTTGGGGTGATTAAACACTTGGTCTGATGAGCCAGTCTGAATAATTCGCCCGTTATGCATAATTCCAATTCTATCAGCTAACACTGTTGCTTCGACTTGATCATGCGTTACATACAAGGTTGTTATCCCAACATTTGCGATTATTTCCTTTAGCTCGTCGCGAACTGTTTCTTTTGCTCGAGTATCAAGCGAGCTTAACGGTTCATCGAGGAGTAAGAGCTTCGGCTCGAGAATTAAAGACCGCGCCAGCGCAACCCTTTGTTTTTCTCCACCGCTTAATGTCGTAGGCCGGCGATCCTTAAGTGGCACTATGTCTAGCATCTCCATAAGTTCGCCTATTCGATGTTCAACATTCGAAATCTTATAGTACTTTGTGCCGAACTTGATATTTTTGTACACAGACATGTTTGGGAACAGAGCATAATCCTGAAACATGTAACCGACGCGCCTTTTTTCAGTTGGCATAAACGTGACATCCTCGGTATCTATGAAAACTTTGCCTTTGCTTGGATAACTAAAGCCCGCAATAAGATCAAGCAAGACAGTCTTTCCAGCACCGCTGGGACCCAAAATTACAAAAAATTCTTCACTTTTTACGCTAAGGTTAATATCTTGAAGCGTAAACTGTCCAAGCCTAACGTACGCATGTTCAACGTCGACTGATGTCATTTCTCTTTCCTCTTCCTAAGTATTACGAACCGAAGTACAACGAATACAACTAACGTAATCATAAGTAATAGTGCCGCTATAGCTGACGACGCCTTAAGTCCAAATTGCAGGTACTGATCAGCTATTAAGATTGGGGCAGTCATGGGATAATATGCTATGATATACACAGCTCCAAACTCACTTATAGCTCGTGCCCACACCAACAATGCCCCTACCATTATGCTTCTAAATGCAAGTGGGAGGCTAATTCTGCGAAACACTTCAAATTGAGAAGCGCCAAGGGATCGCGCGGCTTGTTCAACGTCGCGATCAATGCTCTCAAAACCCTCTCTTGCCGAGTTGATCATGAAAGGAGAGCTAACAAAAAGCATTGCAATGACGATTCCAGCAAGGGTTCCATAAAATTGGACATTAAATATGTTATATAGAGGAGCACCAAAAACTCCAGTTCTACCCCACACAAGTAGAAGGGCGATGCCTGCCACAGTATGCGGGACGACAAGAGGCAGATCCACCAAACTTTCTACAAAGCCTTTTCCTGGAAATGTTCTGCGCGCTAATATATAGGCTAGAGGGACTCCGAGTATCAGCGCAGCAATTGCAGTTATTAATGCTGCATAAACGCTTAAACCTATGGCGTCAGATACTTTTGGAGTCTCCAATGTGTTCGCAAGATCCTGCGGACTATGTGAGAGCAGAGTGTTTGCGAGGGGTACAAACACAATAATAAGACCAATCGTACTTATAATCGAAAAAATAACTAATGTTGTATTAATTTGGTATCTCAAAACCGACATATGACGTCACTTTTGTAAAAATAAAAGGAAAAGGTGGTCCAACCCTTTCCATTGAAGATCTTGCATCAAGTTAGAACGAAGGTAAACACGTTACATAAGTCTTCCTTTTTCACCACTGCTCTTTTAACGATATGAATTTTTCAATTTTATAGTAAATTATGCTCCTTTCACGCTAGCATTAGCAATTCTTGTCGTGCCACGCGTTACGGCAGGATTAGTAATTGCTGGTGAGGCGAATGGTTTTAACCAATCAGGTATAGTTCCTACAGTCTGCACTGGCTTTAGCATTTTTTGGCCGCTTTCCTCCATTATCTTTGTGCCTTGAGGTCCTAGAAGAAACATCACAAATTGCGCTGCCACGTCGGGGTTCGGTGCATTATTCGGTACAGTGATACCATATTCAATAACAGATCCGTTATAGGTTTTGTTTGCCGAAGTCACATTAACTGTCTTATAAATACTATCGTACTGTGGATCTGAGAGGTTAATTTGTGGCGGAAGTTCAACATATGAGAGATTGTGCTGTAACGCAACTGATTTATAGTTCCAAGCATAGTCTATTTGTCCCACTT
>CAZKZX010000114.1:0-2605 GCA_964557335.1 uncultured Methanomicrobia archaeon
GAACAATTCTTTCGCGCGCATTTTTTACTTCGTAACTTGCTTGAATCATTGTTGCTAACGTGTGATCCACCTTTCATCCCGTTCAATCGCTTACATCTCACTTTTTGCAACCAGCGTTGTGCTTTTTGCACATCAATTTGCTGCTTGCACGCATCGCATAGCTGGCTCTCGCCCTCATGCAGAGTGCGGCAGCGCGGGCACCAGTGCAATATGCTATCTGCGTTAATGAGCCGTGAAAGCTTTTTAACGAACCAATCAGGAGGTTTATACAGATGAGTACTCAAATAATGAGCCAGAGATTCAGAACACCGTGCGCATAATGTGTAATCACCTAAATACGCTTTCTTGCATCGTGGGCATGTGTGTCGTTTAATAGGTTCACCATGGTTGTGATCGGTAATTGCTTCCCCCATCATAAAGAAAAAAGAAGAAGGACGATTATCCCTAAACGCCGGGACGCCCCTCCCTTTACTACACCTCTTCTTTGGTCGCTCTTTTTAACTACATCAATCTATCACTTTAATCATTATTAATCGTGATAGATTTGAATAAGCTGGTAATAACTATCTTTTTATAAATACCTTTCGTCGGAATCTACTGTCCGTTAGCATTTTTATTTAAACAAAGGAATTCATTATCCGTTAATTTTCATTTCAATTAAACAATAACAGACTCTAAAAACTATGTACTGTCTGATAATTTAATGTAAGCAACGCCAAACCAGGCAAACTTACGTATTTATGGTTTTACACGCGCTTACTGATCTAGTCGGCGAGCGTGTCGTGTACAACGTGCTTCGATGTAAGGACTGCGATAATATCACGATGAAGGACAAAGCAAAAGCAGTTGAGTAGTTGGTCGTTGCACCTGTAAATGCCTTGAGAACGCAGTATCGAATATCCAAAAAATAGGTTCAGCAGGTGTAAAACGGAACTCAATGTATCGGATACTACAACGTACTAGCGCTTTTAGTGTGGTCACTGGGTCTATATCCTCCGACTTAGCTTTGAAGTCCTCTTTGTAAAGGTCCTGTAGACCCTCAGAGGATAAAACAGCACTTTCCATAAGGAATCATAGTAGCATAATTTTAATCTGAAGAACACGCTAAAGAATGATTTGAAATAATATGAAAAAACACCTTTCAATTTTACTTATAACTACAGGGATAATAGTTTCAATGTTTGGAGCAGGCTGTACATCACCGATCAATACACCTTCGACTACCCCGAGTAAAAATCAAACATTTAAAGCTGTAATAGACGAGTACTATGATATTAACGCCGAAAATGAAACAATAAACGCTTGGAAATCAGTTTGGACAAATTCTAATACAGTTAAATTGGATATAACTACTGAAAATACCTCTAATAACAGAATAAAATACACTAATGAAACGTTAACATGGTTCAAAACCGTCAGTGATGCCACCAACTTCGTAAATAGTCAGGTGGATGGTAGCTATAAATTGTTTTCATCCGTATCTCCACAAGACACTGCATATAGCAGAGCAACGGGGCACGCGCCATCAACATATGTCAAGTACATGAAAACGAATGAACAAAGAGTTGAGTATAGTGATGTAAGTTTTATCGTCCAAAGCGATCATCTTGTGGAAATAGGTGAAATTGTGACCTATCGATAGTTTGGCATGTTGAATGTACGAAACTAACGTAAGAATTTGTCTGGCGGCGCGATGAACATGTACTGCTGCTGAAATACGGCGACACGAATATAGTATAATCCGCAGTGATAATATACAGAACTCTTTACTGAAGTTAGTTACGGAGCAAGTATTAATTGGCACAACTCAAACCAGACGACGCTCCTCGTGCAAAGCAGAGAATTTAAATAGACGAATAGTACGTTTTAGGTTTAGCGTGTATATCAAAGCCGGGTTGTAAAAACAAAAATTTGTTACTTAGCATTAAGTACTTAGAACTGTCACATATATTCGACTCATAAAGGGTAATGGGCGGTCAGAATTAATAGGCCTCATTCATTTTTTGACCCGCCCTTACCTTTACGCTTCGTCGTGTCATTTGTTTTTGCTTCTGACGTGCAAAGAGAGGGTTTCCCATTGACTTAGTATCCGGTAATCTCGATCTGCAGACATTATTTAGTTAAGCAATATTAAGAATAATGTCTGTCCACATTACTGGTTTATAACATTTCCCGATTATTAAAAACGAGCTTCTTACATGGATTAAACACCGTGAAGTGAATAATGTTTTAAGTTAAACACACGCGATTATTTCTGTTGCAAAGCAGTTTTAATATTATGGAAGTGCATTTTCATTTAAGATGAACATTTAATAGAAGTATGTAGAATAGAATTAACAGAGTTTACAGATGTTTTACGAAAAATAAAGAATCAGCTGGGGATAATGTGGAAAAGTGGAAAGAGGACCTAAGCAATTTTTTTAAAAAAAAGACTAAAGAATCGCAACATGAATCAGAAAAAAAGGCGCGAACACATCAAAAGGAGCCAATAGTTGCACAATTTTATTCATCGACAGTAGAGCCTGCATTTAACGAATTGGAGACAGAACTAGAAAAGCATGGAAAAATAGTAAAGTTGTACACGAGAAACGTGAAGGAGCAGTCT
>CAZKZX010000114.1:2615-5791 GCA_964557335.1 uncultured Methanomicrobia archaeon
GGCATTCACGTTTATTCAAAAATCACATCGAGAGATAAAAAAGACGGCAGAAGGCGTAACACTGCCGGTCGTTTCAGTCATGCTATCTCTAATATCACAAAGGACGAAGTCATTCAAAACTTTTTGAATTATTACAAGCGATATTCTTAAGTCTCGCTATGTATGCCTTCAGAACGAAAGTGTCTGGTGTAACACGCGAAAAGACAGCTTGTGACACTATAGCGGTGCGGTTTATACCGTTTTAACTCTGAAATTGAACTCTACAAGTTTCAGAACTAGTTCTTTGTTATTCATAAAATTGCCCGATTTCTATTCTAGCCTTGCAATCTATGCATCAATTCGATTTGCGTTTGACTGTTAGCGTAATATTACTTAACGACTGGCTGTTTACCAAGGAGGTTTATTTGACACTTGTTACAGCACTTTAAGCGATTTGAGTCAAAAAGGCCCGGATATTTTTTGTAGATTCTTCCCAAGTAGGCAACGATCGGTAACGATTACGAGCAGCGAGGCTCATCTCCAACAAGTGTTGCCGATTTTGCGCTAGTTCTTCTAAATGATCAGCGAGCGCCACATAATCGCCAGGAGATATTAAGAAGCCGTCTCGGTTGTGGGTAATGATTTCTTTTGCGGCCCCTTCGTTCGTGCCGACGGCTGGAAGACCAAAGCCCATGCCTTCACAATAGACGATACCATACCCTTCGTACAACGAGGGCATCACTAGCAGGTGACAGGCTCTCATATAGTCCTCCAGTTCGCTGTCAGGTACGATACCAGCTAAATGGACGTGTGTGGATAGTCTATTTCGTATTATTTGACGATTTATTGCCCGACTGTACGAAGGGTTTATGTTCGTATTCCCGATCACTGTAAGCATCCACTGATCAGTTGACAATTGTCCTAATGCTTTCAGCACGATGTGTAACCCCTTACGAGGGATAACATTGCCCAGGAACAACAACCGTAAAACATCGCTTTGCGTTCGGTGTATAATTTCTGCATTGCTAATCTCCGGATGAAAGCGGTTGCCCCCCGGATATGCCACGAGGTTAGGGCGCCTCCGGATATTCGTATCAATGAGCAACTGTTCTGCCGCCTGGCGCGTTGTCAGACTATTATAGATAAAACCGTCTACGCTCGCTAAGTAGCTGCGTTCGATCCAACGGTAGAGATAGTTGTGATACGTCGGGTGACCCTCGGCGCTTCGAAGGAGGTGAATAATAGAAACGATGGGGTAGCTGATTTGCCTCCGTAAACCGTGATTCAGAATGAACAATGAGGGGTGGTTGAGCTCATCCTGAAGCAGCACATCTACATCGAGTCTCGTTAAACGACGGCGAAAACTAGGTGAAAAGTTGTCGTTCAGGTGGCGGATATAATTTCTCCACGGCAGGGAGATGATCTCTACATTATCCCCTTGAGCCTCTAGATACGCAACTAATTTGCGGTCATATAAGTAGCCGCCGGAAAGCATATCCAAGCTGCCGTAAAGTAACAAACCGATATGCATTTCCTCTAAGTTTAGGCGTGAGGCTTAATAATCAAGTTTAGTAACATATGCTACACCCTGCTGTACTGTTCTGTACGATGCCCAAGTATTGTCATTTTCCCAAATTTTTACTGTAATAATGCTCCTATCAGGGGCATTTATGTTGTCTACAAGCATTCTACAAAGAATGTACGCAAAGCATTCGATGCTCGGATTCAATCCTTTAAATTCGGGCAAATCATTGAGCGTTTTGTCCCTGTAGTAGTGCACTTGTGCTTCTAAGTGTGACTGAATGTCTACAACATCTATCAGAAAACCATGTTCATCGAGTTCTTTTCCTTCCACCTCGAGTTCGACCTGATAATGGTGGGAATGAGTTTTATTTTCTTCCCCCCAATCTCCGCCGACTAAATAATGCTGTGCTACAAAATTCCGTTTTACAGCGATAGTATACATGTTAATTTCTTAGCTTTATTGTTGAACAATTGAGAGCGGATCATAGGTCGTCGCAGCCACTACACACACGAAAGCAGAACGCACGCCTGCAGAACATTATTCTCAATCTCGTTGGCTGTACGCGTTCTGATTGTTTAAGAGATTCTTAATTTTTTTGTTCAATTTCATTTGTCCGATTCACGCGGAATGCTGCCTTATTCATCATAGGTAAACAAGACTTGGATCACTTTGTCAGGGTTCTGATCTAGGAGTTGGTAGGCGTGTGCTGCTTGACTGATCGAAAAACGATGTGTTATGAGCCGGGATGGTTTCATTTGGCGTATCATTTCCCACGCGACGTTAAATCGGCGCGTTTTTGTCCACCGGCCATTAAACTCTGGCGCCAGACTGCTTACTTGGCTACTGATCAAACGAATACGACTGCGATGAAACCCTCCTCCTAAGTCTACATTAGCACGTTTACTCCCATACCATGAACCTATCACTACACGACCTGCAAATCCTGTTGTTAAGAGCGCTAGGTCAAGGGCAGTAGGTGATCCAGAAATCTCATACGTGAGATCTGCTCCGTTTGGCATGTGTTCCTTTAACATAGTATGCAGATCTTCTTCTTCAGGACTAAATGATGCCAGCGCCCCGAGTTCTCTCGAAGCCGCACGACGTAACGAGTGATAGTCTAGCGTAACCAAATTAGCTAGTGGAAAACGGGCAAGCAAGCTTGTGGTCAGCAAACCGACGATACCTTGACCTAAAACCGCGACGTTCTCGCCGATCAACGGTGAGCCGTCCATGACAAAATTGATTGCGGTTTCCATATTAGGTAGAAATACCGCATCTTCGAGCATTATGTCTTCTGGCAGTGGCAGTAACGCCGTGGTGTCAGCGACGAAGTAGCTTTCATGTGGATGGAACGCCATAACATAACGTCCTTCCCACGTGGAATCCACGTTTTTACCTATCGCTATTACTTGTCCAACAGCCGAATAGCCATATTTCATTGGATAGACAAACCTGCCTGAAAGGTCAGCAATACTTGCATCTATTGACATCTCTTCGGGAAATTCTCCACGATAAATCAGGCTTTCAGTACCGGGACTAATGGCAGAGAGCAGAGTCTGGATTAAAACTTGATTCGCACCAATTTTAGGTAGCTCTTCCTTTCGGACAGTTACTTGTCGTTCAGCAGTGAAATAGAGAGAATCGCGATTGGCTACAACTTTTTCTGTAAAGA
>CAZKZX010000115.1:0-5776 GCA_964557335.1 uncultured Methanomicrobia archaeon
CCTCCGTAATTGGGCGTGATTTCATGGACGTACCCTCATATTCACTGTCGCGACCAAAGCAACATGTTCCCAACACATAGATAGAATTATTAACGGTTAAATTTATACCATAAATTGGAGGATCAAAGGATCTACATCGCTTTAGTAACCAAGGATTTCTCCTTATACCAAGACCTCACGAAGGAGCTTCGCGAGAGGGGGCTTGCACTTGTAACGCTTTCTCCAGAAGAGGTTATACCACCAGATGTCGGCGTCGTCATCACTTCCCACCGTGAGGTTGCACGCATACAGTTTCCTAAGGTCGTGATAGCGTCTGACACTGAGACAACGGTCAATGAAGCTCTCAGGCTTTTGAATGGTAGGGCGAAATATGAGCGAGTCGTAGTCGGCATTGATCCGGGCCAGGAACCAGGAATTGCCGTCGTCGTCGATGGGGTAGTTGCAGCCGTTTATCGTGTTCCAATGGATCAAGTAGCTGATGTTGTGGAGAGGATTAAACAGACTTACCCTGATGTCTTGATCAAGATTGGCAACGGTGCGCGGCTCATACGCACTCAGATCGTTAATAACCTCGTAGCTCAAGGCTCACCAGTGGAGCTTGTTGATGAGAGCGGTACCACGCCACACCTCGGGAGGGGCACTGCTGGGACAGTCATATCGGACATCGTAGCGGCGGTGAATATCGCACTCATTGAGGGCACGAAGGCAGGTTATCAGGATATCTCTCCGTCAAAAGGTGAAATACGGATGATCCAAGAGCACAGCAGAGAGCTGTCTGGGGGGAGAACTACGATCCCGAGGAAGCTTGCCGAACGGGTGGCAAAGGGAAAGATGTCAATCGAAGAGGCTCTATTCGAGCACACACGCGAAAACACCGCACAAGACAAAAGCGACCTTTAACGTTTTAACAACTTACTCCAGCCTTCCTGCTCCGCCTTGTGGATGACAAGTCTTACTGGAATGTTAAGCTTTTTGGCTATCGCCCTGGCCTCTTCAAATTCCGCCGATACATTAAGCACTTTGCCGCTTCGGTCGGTCGCAACTTTGACACTGAGCTCGTAAGTGGCACCGCCGATCGATATCTCAACCTGCTCGAAATGCCTAAGTGCTATGAGTCGATGGCGTATAGGAATAATCCTCACACCGAGCGTGCCCGTTTCTTCTATTAACCGCTTAGCAAGGGCATGAGAGTCTGAGGGACTTGCGATAACTTGGACAAGGTGGCCACTTCTCCCCTTTTTACCTGTAGTTGGTATTACGGATACATCTCTCGCCCCGGCTTGGAGGAGTTCATCTATCAAGTTTCCAAGGACTTCACCGGTCACGTCATCAACGTTCGTTTCGAGAACCTCCACCTCGTCTGACAGCAATGCGTCGTCTGGTTCCCCTAAAGTAGCACGAAGGACGTTCGGACGTGCGTAGTCGTGTGAACCCGCACCGTAACCCACATTTTCCGCCCTCATCTGCGGAAGAAATTCATCAGAGGAGTGCGCAAAGTGCGACAGAATTGCTGCGCCGGTCGGGGTCAGCAGCTCACCCTCTGTTGGTCCTCCCTTGTAGACGAGGTGAAATCGCGACAAGATTTCAATTGTCGCCGGCGTCGGAACGGGGAGTGTGCCGTGCTGTGTCTGTACAATTCCCCCGCCCACACATATAGGAGTTATATGAATGCGCTCCGGGTTCAACTGGGCTAAAGCTGTGCAGGCACCGATTACATCGGCAAGTGAATCTGCGGCCCCTACTTCGTGAAACATCAGATCATCAAGTGGGATGTCGTGAACTTTTGATTCAGCCAATGCTATAATATCGAATATAGCTTGGGCGTTTAGTGATGTAGTTTCACTGATGCCACTTGATCGTATAACATCTAAAAGGTCTGTGTATCGGATATGTCTCGCATTAGAAATGACTTTAACCCACGTTGCGCTTATCCCTGACTTTTTAACAGGAAGGATCTCTACGCTCACGTCAGCTACTGACTCCATGTTATCACGAACGACACTGGCATCTGCGCCGAGGTCGATGAGGCAGCCAGTTATCATGTCTCCGGATGCACCGGAAAATGGTTCGAATGTGAGTATCTTCATAGGACCAAATCGATGCTTTTAGGTTTACGCAGTTACTATATATATGAGTCATCGTATATCTTAGGTCGCTGTGTTATGCCGGAAGAGATTCAGTTAAAGGTTGCAAAAGCGTATCCAAATGACTCAGGGAGAGGCATTGCGAGGATAGACCCCGACACGCTGCTCAAGCTTCACCTTTCGCCAGGGGATATTATTGAGCTAGCAGGGAAGGAGATTACGGCCGCTAAGGTTTGGCGTGCTGACAGGCAGGACTGGCATGAGGGCACGATCCGCATTGATGGATTTACGCGCCAAAATGCCGGAGTGGGAATAGGCGAGCGCGTCACGGTGCGAAAAGCGAGGGTTAATGAAGCGTTGAAAGTAGTTCTTGCCCCCCCCGAAGGTGTTTTGTACCAGCTATTTGGAGAGATGAGTGAAAGCATCAAACGTCAGCTGCTTAAAAGGCCAGTCGTTCAAGGCGACATCGTCCCAATAGCAAGCGCTGCATCGCATCCCCTAATGAGAGTGCCAGGGCAAGCTATGCCGCTTTTCGTCGTGAGCACGATCCCGCAGGACGTGGTGCTTATAACCGAACGCACACTGCTTGATATCAGAGATAAGCCCGTAAAGGGATTTGAATCGGTCAGAGGTACGGGAATAACCTATGAGGACATCGGAGGTTTAAGCGATGAAATACAGCGCATACGTGAGATGATAGAACTCCCTATGAAACATCCTGAAGTCTTTCAAACGCTGGGAATAACGCCTCCAAGTGGTGTACTTCTCCATGGTCCCCCGGGCACGGGCAAGACGCTCATCGCAAAAGCTGTCGCAAATGAGTCTGGCGCATCATTCTATTCTATAGCTGGACCTGAGATTATGAGCAAGTACTACGGTGAAAGCGAGCAACGCCTGCGCGAAATTTTCGATGAGGCAAGAGAGCACACCCCGTCAATCGTGTTCATAGATGAACTTGATTCAATAGCGCCGAGAAGAGAGGACGTGACTGGTGAGGTTGAGCGGAGAGTCGTTGCACAGCTCTTGACTATCATGGACGGGCTCGAAGAGCGCGGACAGATAATTGTAGTCGGAGCTACTAACAGAGTCGAGGCGATTGATCCCGCTCTGCGGCGGCCGGGGAGGTTTGATAGGGAGATAGAGATAGGCGTCCCTGACGGTGCTGGTAGGAGAGAGATATTGGAGATTCATACACGAGACATGCCACTTTCCGAAGAGGTTAGCATCGATGACCTTGCAGGCATCACGCACGGCTTCGTAGGGGCTGATGTACTTTCACTCACAAAAGAGGCTGCAATGAGGGCGTTAAGGCGGTACATGCCCGACATTGACCTTGAAAAGGAGATTCCTGCGACGCTCCTCAGCACCATGAGAATAACGTCGGAGGACTTCAAAGATGCTCTTAGAGAGATCCAACCGAGCGCGTTACGAGAGATTATGGTTGAAATTCCGAGTATAACGTGGGAGGATGTTGGGGGTCTTGAAGAGGCACGACAGGAAATAATAGAAGCAATAGAATGGCCGATTAAAAAACCGGAATCGTTCAGCCGCCTGGGAATCAGACCTCCTAGAGGAATACTTCTTTTTGGCCCCCCGGGCACGGGCAAGACGCTCATCGTGAAGGCAGTAGCTAATGAGACCGAGGCTAACTTCATAAGCGTGAGAGGCCCGGAAATGATAAGTAAATGGGTCGGAGAATCAGAGCGGGCTATACGGAACACGTTTAAAAAAGCACGGCAAGTCGCCCCTGCGGTGGTTTTTCTCGATGAACTCGACGCCATTGCTCCGATGAGGGGGATAGAGGATACGACGAGAGTGTCGGAGAGAGTCGTCAATACGCTCCTTACAGAACTCGACGGTCTACAAGATCTCGAGGGCATTGTTGTTATAGGTGCAACGAACAGACCTGATATAATAGACCCTGCGCTTTTGAGGTCAGGGCGATTTGACAGGATGGTATTGATCGGAGCCCCTAGCAGATCAGCGAGAGTTGCGATATACAACGTGCATACACGGGCGATGCCCCTCGCTGATGATGTTGATATAGAAGAACTTGCTGACTTGACCGACTGGTACGTCGGCAGTGACATCGAGGCGCTTTGCAGGGAGGCCGCTGTACTCGCCCTGCGAGAGGATTTCGAATCAGACTGCGTTGAGATGAGGCATTTCAGAGAGGCGCTCAAGAAGGTGCGTCCAACTATCGATGAGCGCATCATGGACTATTACGAGCGTATAAAACAAAAGTTTGTAGGTGGCATGCCTGTCGAATCGACAACCCATTTGAGCTATCGCTGAATGGAGAGGAATATAAGAAACCCTTTTTATAGGAGAACTACATAGCATTTCAGCGTATGAGAAAGGAAATATTCGCAAAAAACTTGTCCAATAAACAAGTCATGGGCAGCGATGGGACGGATCTCGGTACACTTTTTGATCTGATCGTTGACGTTAACACGGGCGATATACTTGATCTCATGGTTAAGCCCGATCCCGATCTTAATATTCAGGAGTTTAGGGTAGAGAACGACTTCTTATTGCTCCCCTTTGACTCAGTACGGGCAATAAAGGATTATATCGTAGTTGACAGGAAGACGGCCAGACTGTCGCAATGAAAGAACAATTTAAAAAAGCAATTAAACGTAATAACTATGCCCAATTGTGGAATTCCTGAAGCAAATTTATGCGTAGTTATGCACTAAACAGTGCACCAATAGATTACCATTACGCTCTGACACATACGCTCATTGACAACCGATTTTTCAGCCCAGTAATGCACGTTCTCTCTGCGCTTTCGCGCTTGGAGAAAGAATAGACCATTTATTTCCCCGCTTGGATCTCTTGAGCTACGTGGCTTTTACCCTTATGGACTCTTAACTGCCGAGAGATTCTTCTGCCGTGGAGGGGGCACGTAGTAAGAGCAGTAATTCTTCTCGTGCTGCCGATTAAAAGTGGAAAATAATCGATTAAGCGGTCGCAATGTAATATCTGTTGTTTTTTTTCTGAGCGCGCTACAAAATGAGGTCACAAGCGTGGATAAGGGTTGTTGGCTCAAACAAATAGTTTCGGGTCAATTCCGTAAAACTTCTTGCCTCTTTGCCGAGAGGTCGTCTATTGAAATAGCTACGTTGCTCGTGTCAAGATGTGTCGGTTCAGCGTGCCACAAAGTTCTTATTTTATAAGTATCATGATGTATAGGTCATTCTTACTTGTGATGACTAGTCGCATAAAGGACTGATTGCATGAAATTACCAATCTTAGTCACACTGGTAGCTCTTTTGGTGACAACCTCCATAATTGCGGCCGGCTGCACCGTTAAGGTTACCAACACGACAAGTCCAAGTCCAACTCTTCGCTCCCCTCAGTCTACAACAGCCGCTACCCCGTCTGATGCGAATCGCCCAGGGACGGTACATATGCTCGCCGTACGGCAGGTTGATTTCAACCAGTACGAAGGGGTCGTTACTGATATCATCGTAGCGATGGCACCCGGCACCGGGCAAGTCTTTGTAAATACCGTACCTCTCACAGGTTATGATTTCCAAGAGACGGCGAGAACTGCGGTTAATGTTGCAGCAGCGAGGGCGCACGTCAATCCCAATCAATATGATTTTGGTTTCACCATACGGGGGCCGATGGAAATTCAGGTTGTCGATGGACCGAGCGCAGGACTTCCCATGACGGTAGCGGCCTAT
>CAZKZX010000116.1:0-5743 GCA_964557335.1 uncultured Methanomicrobia archaeon
TGTCTGGCAGAATGAGTCTCGGCATTGATAAAGATTTTATTGACTGTTCCAAACTAACGCTCGGTCTGTTGATCTATCACGGCCTCTAACGAGTTATCATGAATTGATATTACCCTGAAATATGCAAAAGTTGAGAGCTTCTTAAATGCCACGATGGTCATATGTCAACTGTAAGTCAATTCATATCTATTTCCAAGCGGCCTAACGTTTAAAGAGTGTATCTTAAAAATTTAGCAAGTTCTATAGCTGGGTCTCATTGCACTGAACACATTGCTGAGAGCGGTTCCCGTTATACGTTTTAAACCATTTGCACTCCTACCACTTGCGCGCACATTTGGAATCAAACAACTAAATCCCTTCCTCTACCTGCACGCAATTGCCTACAACTACATTTATCGGCGTGAGATAATTTGCTGGCTGTAGATATTTGACATTAAATAGCCTGATTCTGGTGAATAAATAAGAGGAAGCATGAATTTTTGTCGGACATCGCGTGAACAATCGGATACTTCTCAATTACAAAAAATCAAACTGCAAGATTGTAAAACTAGATGAAAATCAACTGAGAGACGTGAAGCACTGGATGACATTCCCTTAAATGCTGGTCATGTGTGAATATCTTATTCTACTGCGAATTATCGTTAGAACTTCAATCAACTGAACTGCCCTTAAACGGCACCAGCGATTTTCCAAGTTAGTTGCAATATTATTAACCATCTTATATAAAAACGCGGAAACAGTATTATAAGTAAAGTAGTTTTAATACATTTATCACGCTATAAGTTGCTCGAATCTAGGATTCCGAAGCATTATTCTTAACCTCGTAACAAACAGAACTGGTAAATTAATTCAATATAAGCTAAAGCAAGTGATTTTTTGACACGTATCGAACATTTAAAAACGATAAAACTTAAGATAGCAGAATTATATTTTGACGATAACATATCTATTTTTGAGAAGACCTTTTCAAATAAGCTCGGCATTATATATGTTGAAATAGACAAGAATAAAGGCACGGCCGTGGTATCCTATGATGATACGAAAATGTCACTCTTTGATATTAATGAAGCTGTAACTAAATTGAGATTCAAAGTTGAAGGTATACTATACCTCAGTTAAGTTAATTAGCGAAACCCCTCAAGACTGACTTATATAGAAAATACTGAATTTTTCGAGCGTAAACTATATGTTTGCAATGCAAATCTAAAGAGTTTTAGTTCTAATACAGTAAAGCGATTCGATAACCTTAACATGACTTTGATTAACAAGAGGTTCAGATATTGATTATAAGCGTTTTGTTTTTTAATTCATCGAGTATCGCAACCGCTACTCATAACTTATATATTACATAAATGAAGATAATGCAGTAGTTGATGCTTGCGCTGGTAGTGTAGTGGTCATCACTGAGGCTTGCCAAGCCTCAAACCCGGGTTCGAATCCCGGCTAGCGCATCTGTGTTTCTTTGCCGAGGTAGCCAAGTGGACTACGGCGCCAGCCTGGAGTTTTGAACCGGTAGCTGGTGAGGCTTTTGCCTCGCAAGGGTTCAAATCCCTTCCTCGGCGTTGTTACTTAGTGCGATTAAGTACAACTTTTAAATAACTATATAATAATCATTTTTTCCAGATGTTGTTGCGTGGAGTACCTCAAACCCCATACCTATGAGCTTTTTACATAGTCTACTGATTTGCTTATCTCCAGGCTTCATTTTTAAACCTATAAAACCCCCCTTCAAGAACACCCTTTGACCTCTCAAGCACATTAAATGAGTCATCTGATAATGATGTTGTTATATAATTTAGTATCGCATCAACACATTCTTAGAGCTCTTCTGTAAAATCAAAAGAGAATGCATCTTTATAAATAAGTTTAACTCTGCCCTTTAATTCTTCTTCGATTGAATCGAGGCGTGACCGGAACTCTATGCTGAATTCGATGCCATATGCCCTCTGTGCAATTTCAGACGCACAGAGAAGAAAAACCCCCCATGCTTGATCCAATATCTAAAACCACGTCGCCACGCTTTATGACGTGAAACTCTTCCTGTATTTTTTAATTTCCAATACCTCACGGGTTTGTTAGCGTGCGGCGAGAGTTCCACCTTACCTTTAAATTTCGAGTTGAGCGCTGACTTCAATTAGTTTCTCCGTTTACGCGCGCTAACCCATTCTCTAAGCTCCGTTTCCCCATTTTCGAGAGCTAATGAATCGCTTTTCAACAAGATAACTGTCGCATCTCTCATGCAATTACATAAGACTTTTATGTTATACATTTGTAAAAGCTATAGGGCAAAAAGCTGCGAGCATATGTGGAGCGAAATTTTAGCAAAATTTGAAAAATATCCGGCCCAAGAAAAGGTTGCAAAGGTTTTACTTGACCACGGATTCCAAGTCAACGAGAATGGACTAGTCATTTCTGGTATTATAAAGATACCGCACAGGCAAATTGCAAAAGAGGCCAAGGTTGACTGGAGAGCGGTCGATCAAACCACTCAGACGATCCTAAAGGATGATCTGTTGCGAAGTTTTTTCAGCAACCTAAAGTCCTTCGTTTTTCTGCGTGATGTGGCTCCACTTTTAGGATTAGGTGTCGTCATCATCACCCCCCTTGATGCGTCACGTGCAGGGATAATCGAGGAAGTTTCTCAGGCGATAGCCGGATGTGGGATACGCATTAGACAAGCCGTCTCCGACGATCCATATTTTATTGACGACCCCAAGTTGACCATAATCTGCGACACAAAAGTTCCTAGCGATCTAATAGACACCCTATTAAAACTACGGAGCGTAAAAAGCGTAACGATCTATTAATAATTTTTGGGCTACCGGAATTCCTTTGTCTTAATCAAGTGATAGAACCGTTATTTAGATTGACCAAATCTACTCTTAGCCATTATTCAAAGAACCCCTTACACATCCCAAATCTGACTTTAGATACGGTCCGATGTCCGAAATAATTCCCGGCGCATCTGTCCCTTTTTTACAAATTATTGAATGTTCTAAAGTCCCGAGTTTTTCTATCCGAATGGTATCCCTTAGATGCCCCGTCCTCTTGAGCGCTGATCTAATCTGCCCCCTAGTAGCTCCATTTACAATTACCCGATCGGTTCCCTTTTTCCACTTCCAAAATGTATCAATCTGCTTTTTAGTAAATTCCACCTCTCTGATGCCTGTGACTCTCACTTCGACGGGCAATTGTTCCACAAAACCAAACCTTGAAGCTATCTGTTTAGGCGTGCCTGCGCCGAAGTGCTTAAGATTGCCTTTGAGTACAAAAGCAAATTTAAGCCCTACATCCACTTTAATAGAGTGTTCATCGATGGCTGCTATTCTCCCGGTAATGATATCTCCTATATTCAGTTTATGAGGAGAACCATAAATACTTACTAAATAATTAGCCGCAAATTCCTCGTCCTTGCCGGTGAGGGTTACCTTCATCCATTTATGTGAGTCAACAGTTATGTTAACATCAAGAAATTTCAGCTTGTTTTCTAACGTCGCTTGAAAAGCTTTATTCGCTTTTTCAATGTCGCCATAACCCCTTTCCATTAAAGTAACAGCGCGCATATGTTAATAATTTTTTAATGGAGGGACATCGCTTATCTTCTTGAGTGCTATTATTTTCTCCCCCTCAACTTAGCAATCACGAAAACTTCTTGATGTAGTCGCATAATTCTGTCGATGGATGGATGCCCGTCAAGTTTGCGACGGAAATTTTCAACAGCATGTTCTACAGTTATTCGACGTGTATTTTCAATAAGATTGTCGACAGCGGCAACTATTTTTTCTTCGATGCTTTCGGGCACGTAATGTCCCGGAGGGAACCCCAACTTTTGGGCTTCATCATCAGTTATGCCAGCTCCTACGTGCCGCTCAGCGATTCGAACTAGACGCTCATCAATGCCATAACTACATAATATCTGCCCACCAACCACGCCGTGATCAATTCCCGCAGTTTGACACCGCCCTATATCATGCAAAAGCGCTCCGATTCTGACCATTTCTAAATCTGCCCCGTTATGGAGCCTAGCAACTTCAACAGCATAGTCTGAGACTGCTTTTAGATGCGCTATTATCGGTGCACTACATCTGCTTTGTAGTAACAAAGAGCACGCTTCTTTATAAGAAGGGAACTTACTCAAAGGCGATTCTAAGTTCCCTAATCTTTCGCTCAAGCACATCAACTACAACCGAGTTATCTTGATGATCTAAGCTCATGTTACATATGGGACACAGAAATCCATAATCACTTGCCATATCAAATAAATAGCGTCCACATTTGTTTTCGCAAGTGTAACTCACATTTTGCAACTCAAAACCTGCCTTTGCTTCTAGCCTATTGATTAACTTTTTGGCTTCCTCATCAAGGTTACGCTCGACATCACCAAAGTCAACTTTCCATATATAGGTAAGCCATCCGCTATCTCTATCCCGCTCGCGTCGATACCAGGCAAGTCTATTCTCATACAAAACATAGAGTGTTCTTCTTACCGTGTTTAAATTAACGCCCGTTTTTTCGGCTATTTTCTCGTCAGTTAATTCACCAATCGGCACTTTTTCTATCATTTCCAGCCCTTCATCCCCGACGAGGTTTCTAAGGTATCCCTTTACTGCTATGTCTTGTGCCATCACATTATATTTGGTACCTAAAACGACTTAAACTTACTGCACGTCGCCATTCCGTATATGTTCCAACGACATCAGAGCGCACGCAAACACCTAAGCATTATAAACCTTTTTTGCAGCTTCAATTCGCCTCACTGCAACGTTAAATGCGACATCCCTTGACTTACCATATCCAATCGCAGAAATAACAGGTTTCCCTCTTTGTATATGAGTTCCTTTGCAAGGGATGTCCATATAAAAAGGCTGGGAAAGTTTCTTTGTTATCTCAAAGTCGTGCTCTGCAAAATAGATGATTCTTGCAGCAAATCTGCGGGACTCAAGCTTTGGTATCAACTCGCCATGGCACGCTTTAACGTGTGCATCAAACATGTTGATGCCGAGTGCCCCCTCCACTGTGTCAAGCGTACCCTGAAATCTTGGGTTTATTTCAATGACAACTGGCCCATCTGGTCCTATTACAAAATCTATGCCATTCGATCCGATTAACCCAAAATCAATAGCTATCGATTCAGAGACTGCTTCAATTTCCTGCGCATACGCCGACTTTAGCGGCGTAATGCTTCCGCAAAAGCTAAAACGCTTCATCGGGCCTAAATACCGTAACCCTAACAACTGCTCATTGACCGTTAAAGTGGTAGCCTGATTTCCCGTCGAAAGGATGGATGAGCTTGCATCTAGTCCGCTGATGTACTCTTCTATAACAAATTCATGCCACTCATTTTCGTGAAAAGAGTCAACAACGTCGTTTAACTTGGCGGAGTTATTAACCAAAGTGTTCCTGAACCCTCCCGCTCCGTTTTGCGGCTTTATCATCACCGGATATTTAATGTTATCATCAAGCCCGAAATGCTTCGGAACTCTATACCCCAAGTTTTCTAGTTTATCTCTTAGCATCTTCTTATTGCTGACTAAATTTGCAACCTTTGGATCATTTCCAAGGGTCTTTGGAATTTCGAGGGTTTCAAACCCTCCGGCCAAAATTGCACTATCATATTCTATACCCTCAATAGCACTTTTCACGCTGCCATAATCAAAATCCGTGAGAAAGCCCGTGAACTCCTCCTTAATTGTCAAGGTTCTATCCCCACACTCTTTAAGGTCGCAGTCGAGAAAGTGGCTCA
>CAZKZX010000117.1:0-5739 GCA_964557335.1 uncultured Methanomicrobia archaeon
GGCCAAATAATATTATAAGTTGAAAGCAGCCACATTTTTCAACCCCACAAAACATAATTACTTTTGAGATCCCGTCGCTTGCCGCTTCCAGAACTGCACGACTTCTTTACTTTATCCTCCTCAGTTACTACTGTCAATAACCTGTAAAGGGAGGTTGCGACCTCTTCAAGTAACTCCGAATTTTAGACTATCCCTGTTCTTGATCTCACTTATAAGCGGTTGAGAATAATCATTATAGACACATATTTAAAACAATGCAGCAACTTGTTACGTTTTATATATGAAAATTAAAGTCCTACTGCTAGTGACGATAATTTTAACTTGGGCTAACCTTGTATGTGGGTGCTTTACTAAAACGACAGATGTGACTTCGTAAAAAAACTCAAAATTACGCATTGTGATTTGTGCTGAGTAATGGGATGAAAGTCTCAGACTTTAAGCAGCCCACAAATGAACAGGACGAATAAAATGGTTGGAGGTGAATCCTTTGTCGGTGATCGAAATTGAGAACCTGACCAAGTATTACGGGAAAACCCTAGCGCTCGACGACGTGGATCTCACGGTCGAAGACGGCGAGGTATTTGGCTTTATCGGCCCCAACGGCGCCGGAAAAACCACGACTCTGCGCATTCTGCTCGGATTGCTACGCAAGAACGCCGGGCATGTCAGCGTGCTCGGCGCTGATCCGTGGCGCGACGCGGTGGCGCTCCACCGTCGATTGGCATACGTGCCAGGTGACGTGAGCCTGTGGCCAAACCTCTCCGGTGGCGAGGTTATCGACCTGTTAGGCAGGCTGCGCGGCGGCTTCGACCAGTCGCGTCGCGACGAACTGGTGGAACGCTTTAAGTTCGATCCAACAAAGCCGTGTCGGACGTATTCGACGGGGAACCGACAGAAGGTGGCCCTTATCGCCGCGTTTGTCTCTGACGTCGAGCTGTTCATCCTCGATGAGCCGACGTTGGGCCTCGACCCCCTGATGGAGGCGGTCTTCCGCGACTGCATAACGGAGGTCAAGCAGGCCGGCAAGACCGTGCTGCTCTCCAGTCACATCCTCGCCGAGGTCGAGGCGTTGTGTGACCGCATCAGCATCATCAATCAGGGCACGATCGTCGAGTCAGGAACGCTTGCCGAACTGCGCCACCTCACCCGAATCTCAGTGTCGGTCGAAACCGCGCGCCCCGTCACCGGACTTAGTGAACTGCCGGGCGTGCACAACATACGCGTCGATGGCGCCCGCGCGCATTTTAACGTGGATGCCGGTGCGATCAATCGCGTCATGGAGCACCTCACCCGGTTCGACGTGCGCGCGCTCACGAGTGCTCCGCCCACGCTCGAAAATCTGTTCTTGCGCCACTACGAACTCCAGACAGGAGACAGCGCGCGATGAAGGTGGGCGAGTTTAGTGGCACTGGTGTACTCATTCGTTTGATCCTGCGGCGGGATCGGCTCCTGCTGCCGATCTGGATCGCGCTGCCGCCCTTCTTCGTGATCGTCGTAGCCGCTGCGTTCGTGAGTCTCTATCCCACCGCCGCGTTGCAACAGATGCTCGCCGCTCAGATCGTGAACAGTCCGGGATTCGTCGCGCTGCTCGGTCCCGTGTCCTCTTCGACCATCGGCGGACTGACCGCGTGGCGGTCGAGTATCTTCGCAGCAGTGATCGTTGCGGGGGCGAACGCGCTTACCGTAATCCGGCACACCCGCACCGATGAGGAGACCGGACGGTACGAGCTGCTGGGCTCGGATGTAATGGGCAGGCGTGCGCCGTTGTCGGCGAGCTTGGTCGTGACGCTGGGCGCCGACCTGGTGATCGCCGCTCTCGTCACTGGGGGGCTGGTCGCTTTTGGGCTTCCCGTCGCCGGGTCAGTCGCACTGGGACTGTCGTTCGCGGCGATCGGGTGGACGTTTGCGGCACTCGCCGGCGTGGCGGCGCAGCTGGCCGAGAGCGCCGGGGTCGCGAGGGGCATCGCAGGGGCAATCTTCGTTCTGTTCTACCTGTTGCGCGCCGTTGGCGATGCGAACGAGCAGAGCGGGCAGTCCTGGCTGTCGTGGATGTCGCCGATCGGGTGGATGCACCTCGTCCAACCATTCGCCAGCGAACGTTGGGGGGTATTTGCGCTCTTCCTCGGCGCGGTAATCGTGCTGATCGCGATGGCCTACGCGCTCTCGTCACGGAGGGACGTCGGCGCCGGCATTCTTAGGCCGCGACTTGGCCCGGCTAGGGCGTCGCCGCGGCTCCGCGGCCCACTAGCCCTAGCGTGGAGGCTGCACCGGCGCACGCTGCTTGCCTGGGCCGCGATGTTTGCGGTGTACGGCGTTATGATTGGCTATCTTGCGAAAACCTCTGCGGACCTGCTGGCCTCCAACCCGCAGCTTGCAAACTTGTTCGCCCATTTTGGCGGCGCCTCGGCATACACTGACGCCCTTTTTACCCTCTCCCTCACGTTCCTCGGCTGGATCGCCGCCGCATACGCGATCACGGCCACGCTGCGGCTACAGTCCGAGGAGGTAGAGAGGCGTGTCGATCACGTGCTCGCCACCGCGGTTAGCCGGCTGCGGTGGGCGACGAGCGACCTCGCCCTCGTGGTCATCGGCTCGGTGGTTGTGCTCGTGGCCTTCGGCCTCCCGGCCGGGCTGACCTACGGGCTGAGCACCGGCAACGTGGGCTACGAACTGTCGCGCGTGCTGGTCGCCACGCTCGCGTACCTGCCCGCCGTCTGGGTGGTGGCGGGGATCGCGATGGCGCTGTACGGTCTCGTACCTCGGCTGTCGTTCGTGAGCTGGGGGGCACTGGGAGCGTTCATAGGAGTTGAGCTGATCGGCGAGACGTTGCAGGTGAGCCAGTCGATACTGAACATCTCGCCATTCAACCACGTGCCGAAGGTTCTCGCCAGTGGGGTATCCTTGATGCCCCTCGTCTCGCTCACCCTCTTGGCGTTGGTGCTCACCATCGCCGGACTCGTCGGATTCCAGCGTCGCAGCGTCGGGTGATTGAAGGTGTTGATGCACGTGCTTGCCGCTATCGCCGCTCACTTCGATTAACGCAGAGCCGCTTGGGCGGCTAGATGCGGAAAGTTCTGAATGCGGCAGGACTACTTACGTTCTTAGCGCCATTTTTGCCCTTTATTTGTTATGACTGCACAAACTACCCTCTCTAATCGACATGAGGAATCGTAAAGCAAAACGTCGACCATTACTCCTCACTTGAGCTGTAAGTAAACGTCACTGATTTTTAAATAAATTTATTAAACTTCAAACAATAATAAGAAGAGAGGTGAAAATATGTCAACAAAGGACGTTATTCAAAGTTATTACGACAGTCTTAATAAAAAAGATGACAAGTGGCAAGAACTTTATTCCGAAGATGCTATTTTTTCTGATGCTTCACAAACTTTAAACGCAAAAGGAAAAGTTGCGATTATTCAATCATTCATCCCGTTTTTAAGGGGAGTGGAAGCAGCAAAAATAAAACAAATGATTGTAGAAGGTGAGCATGCTTGTGCTATAGTTGGTTATATCTACATAAATCCTAAAGGAGAGAAGATGAGTCAGGATGTTGCTGAGGTTTGGGAAGTTAAGGATGGAAAACTAGCTAATCTTACCATCTACTTTGACCTAACTGCTTTTCAAAACTTTATGAGGGGTTAGAAATACGTTGAGGATCGCGATTTTTCATATTCAAACATTAGGAATTCGAAGTTTCCAGAGGCATCGGTGCCCGATTACCCTTTTGCACCTCAAATAGGTGTCACTAACTTAACTGCTTGCCCTCACTCAAAAATCTCTTTCTTGATCTATTCCAGTGTGGGCTCTTACACTTGGGCACACCCTCGGCTCTTCTCTTTCCCTTCGGGTGCCCATACATGCTCGCACTGTTCACACTTAAACGCTGATATTTGTATCAACCCGTTTTTACCCTCTCGAGCGTGCAGGTCTGGAACATCGTCAAGAAGTACGGCCGCATGATCGACGTTGACAGCCACCCCCATACGTTCCGGCATAGTTTTGCCATTCACCTCATGAGGTCTGGCCTTGACCTGCGGCGAGTGCAACAACTGCTAGGCCATAGCAACTTTAACACCACGCAAGTATACTTGCAGTTCAACGATCAAGATTTGCGAGAGGGGTACAACAAGGTGGAGTTTAAGCGTAACTTCTTTTTTTATGACTGCACAAACTATCCCCTCAATGAGGTATGTGCGTGGCGCATTTTGGAAAAATAAAGCAAGAATTGGCAGGTATTCAGAGCACACTTGATCAGAACAAAGATTGAAACTCAAAAATTAGATCTCTCATCTTCTGTCTTCAGCCCTTTTTCCACCATTCTGTTTGATGTTTCATTAAGTCTGCCAGATCAAAGATACCGGTAATATCGACAATACCTATCGCAGCGATCGGCAACCCCGTGCTGTCCCGAATAGGGGCAACAATCACTGGTATATCTTTATAGTCGCCAGATCCCGGCTTTGTCTTTATCGTTAGATTTTCCTTTAACACTGTTTCCAGCACTGGCCCCGTATAGCTCTCACTTTTTACTTCTCCGTTCTCGATTTTGATTCCACGGTTATTTTTGCTGCGCATCGTTACCGGCAGTCGATTGAGTATTTCGTGCACTGCCATAGCGACTGGTAGCAGGTCACGACTGGTTGAATTCGCCGAAAGCGCAAAAGATTCGTTCATACTATCTAGTATATTTGTAGCTACAACGACATATAATTAATATTATATGAGCTGCGATTTCGTTGCGCGTATTAACTGAACTGACGAATGTTGGTCATCACTATTATTGTCTTAACATTGTCTGGCTTCACGGTTATTTGGAATGCTTGGCCTAACCTAAAGTAATAAGAAGGCGCGTTGAAGTTATGTTCTGTTATTCCGTCGAATGCAGCTGCTCCTCGGCCACAGCAATCTCAACACAACCCAAACCTATCCAGTTTAGAGATGGAGGACCTGTCAGACGTGTACCACCACGTGACGTTTTTAATGTATTAAAATATTGAAAGCGCCCTGTTGATTTTACTAGGACTTGGGGGAAGCTGCCGCAATCGCGTCGGTCTGCTCGTAGGCTGTTGAGGCATTCTGAAGTGAGATAGCTTGAAGCTACCGTAACCCAATAGACACGAGCCCCCTGCCATTGTTTATATAAAAGTCATGCGCCCACTTAGCATAGAGGAAAAAATGACGGACTTAAAGAGAACGGTGCTTGACCTCATAACCGCCGAAGTAAATGAGCTACCGCTGGAAGACATCATCGCCAAAGTCAGGCTTAATGAGAGTGAGGCCCAACGGACGGGGGCGGTAATGACGGGGATGGGATGCAGATTTTGTCTCACACAATATGACGAACTGCAAGGTGAAGGAAGGAGTATGTTTGAGTGTGACCTAAAAGAATGTTTAATCTCCGCGCTGGTTTACCCCATTTTAGGCGTCCTTCAGAGCGTAGAGCTCGGGGTAGACATCAGTAATGCCACAGTCACTCTTACCAAACTGACAAGCACACTCCAAACCGTGTTTAGTGAGCACAAATCGCGTGAGTTAGCACAGCTGCTGCTGCAACTCGAGGCTTCGCGTGAGGGCCCTGTGTAGGCGACTATACGGCTGCGTCATTAGAATCTCCACAGGCATTACTTTTATTAGGTCCTTCTATGAATTTGTATCGCGAATGATCGTTTAAAGTGGTGGATAAAAAGGAAAAGGAGAATGTACTGTGGCTGATGCTGGATACACCCAAATCATTAA
>CAZKZX010000118.1:0-5681 GCA_964557335.1 uncultured Methanomicrobia archaeon
GGTTGGCTTGTCACCCGCCGCAACCGCGCTCCGGATTGAGACGGAGGATCTCATAACAGAGCTGCGCCTACGCCGTCCCGAATTGGTGGCGAAGAGCAATGAGCGCCGCTATCTGGAAGCCGCGCAGTATGCAACAGTCGCACGGCAGTTATTGAACTATCATGCGGCGCTCGCGCGCTCGTCGAGCAAACGGCTTGTCGAGCTTCTCGGTATTCGCGACCTGATGATGGCGGATAATCTAGCGTACATGGTGTCCCGTGAGCGTGGTCGGGGGAAAGTGCTTGCCTTCGCTCACAACAACCATCTGCAGCGCGGAAAAGCACAATGGCAATTGGGCACTGATGTAATGATATGGTGGCCGGTGGGATCACACCTCGATCAGATGTTCGGTCAGCGCTATGCAGTCATCGGAACGGCCGTGGGCGTTTCTGATGCCAATGGCATCGGCCAGCCCGAAGCCGGCACCCTTGAGGCGCGGCTGATTGCCGGCCCAGGGCCGGGGCGGTTCATTCCAACTCACTTGGGCCTTGGGCTTCCAACCTCGGCAATCGCAACTCTTCCGACTCGCTCGGGCAGTATGAAAAACCTGAGCTACTTCCCATTAACTCCTCAAAGCTTCACCGATTTCGACTGGCTGGCTGTCCTAGATTCAACGGCATACAACCGCGGTGGTCCGCCGCTGCAACAATGGGACGCCAATCCCAAGCAGTAAAACTCTTTGGCATCCTGGCAGCCGTCAGTACGGCGGGAAGTTCGGATTGATAAGGCTGGCGAGTGAAACGGGGACGAGAGAGCGACTCTGTTGAAATCCTTCTCGAAATGTCATGCTGAGACACTCCGATGCATCTGGATTTGAAAAACCAATAGAGGAGTATCCTATGCTATGAAACAGATTAAGGACAAGGTCGCGATTGTTACGGGCGGAGGCTCTGGCATGTGTGCTTTAAAAATTAGTAGCAAACTAACAGATCAATAAAGGAGGTGATTCACATGGCTAATTCTGCATCTGGAAAAGTGGCAAACCGCCTGTTCTTTGTTGACCACCTCCGGGCAGCGCTAATAATCTTGGTGGTCCTGCACCATCTGGCGATCATCTATGCTGCGAATACCCCCTTCTATTACGTGGAACCCGCATATCAGGATATCCTAGCGTTGCTTTCGCTGGTGATATTCCAGCTTGTCAATCAGGCCTACTTCATGGGGTTTCTCTTCCTGATCTCGGGATACTTCTCGCCCGGGTCCTTTGACCACAAAGGGCCAGCGTCATTTTTGAAAGGCAGGCTGCTCCGCCTTGGTATTCCCACACTCATATACATGTTTATACTCAGCCCCATCGCGTGCATTGGTGTCTACGAGATGCCGGCAAGCCTAACCGGAATCACGACACCTCTCACTTGGCAACAATACCCCAAGTTGATCGGGGTTGGGCCTATGTGGTTTGCCATACTGTTGCTCGTTTTCGACTTCAGCTATGTTGCCTGGCGAATGGCGACAAAAAACAGAGTGGCACATCCAGCAACCAATCCTGTCATACCTGACTATCGTACGATAGCTGGCTTTATCCTGGTATTGGCGCTGGCCAGTTATCTGGTGCGGATCGTTGTGCCGCTTGGCATGTACGTGGTTAGCTTCCCAACCTTAGCCTATCTTCCACAGTACGCCAGTTTCTTTATCATCGGGATTATAGCTTTTCATCGCAACTGGTTTCGGACCATCCCGAACTCGATGGGAACGTGGGGTTTTAGGGTGGCACTGGTGACAACGCTCATCTTGTTTCCCCTCGCACTCAGCGGCGGGAGTGCCTTTCTCGGTGGGGGGTATTGGCAGTCTGGGGCCTACGCGCTGTGGGACTCGACCTTCTCGGTTGGGATGTGTCTGGGCCTGATTACGCTCTTCCGGCGCTTCTTTGATCACCCAGGAAGACTTGGCTGGTTTCTTTCTCAGCATGCTTACGCCGTATACGTCTTCCACGTTCCGGTCGTCGTCCTTCTTGCCCTTGCGTTGCGCGGGATCCATCTTGAACAATTGCTCAAGTTTGGTCTGGCGGCGATCATCGGGGTTCCGCTCTGCTTCGCGGTCGCTTATCTGGTTCGGAAGATGCCACTCATGGCCAGGATCTTGTGAACGAGTATTAAACTTCCATCGATTTTCTGTCAGTCACAATTGGAGATCAAAGTAGAAGGGTACAATATGTATTGAAGGTCTGTATTGCACGAATATATGCTTGGTTACAACGCGAAATCCATTAAAACCAGGATTGTAGCACTCAGTTACGTATCTGTGACGAATGTTGTGCTGGCGACCACGCAAATAGATGGGCGTCGAAGCAATGGATCCATATCCCCGAGGATCCTGCCAATTCCCTCTGGAGTTATCAGAACATCAACAAACCGGGGACTGACGAATGGCGAGAAATGCTGACCATTTTCGCTAATGCATATCCGCAGCATCGCGATTATATCGTAAACAGAATTCGGGCAATTGACTCAGGATACTATGGAGATAATCAATCAAATGAAAATGCATTCATTGACTAGATGGAAGCGTTTGCATCAGGACAGTTGGAGATTGTTGAAAGGCATCTGGTAACCCTTGAGCACGATTACGAATCCGAGAGCTCGCGCCGTGAAGCAAAGGAGTTATTGGAGAATATACGAGCTCAGAACGAGCGTATGCTGGAGCTCTTGACTTCGATGTAATATGTGGCGATTTGATATGCATTTCAGTGCCGATTTTTCATGTTATTAATAAAGTGAAATATAGTAAAAAAAATGAATATTTTAACTTAAAAGCCATTGCAGTTCATGCAGGGATTAGACACCTACACCTAACAACGGAAGCAGTAACCCTATCGCGGCTATAACCGCTCCTAATGCAATAGCTGTGTCAGATGCAAGTACGAATAAGGCTGCTGGAACTCCTAGTACGGCTGTGGTAACAAATATGGCGTCTGCTGGAAGGAGGAACAGTAATCCTATGGCACCAACTGCTGCCGCCACCATTTCAAAGGTGAGTACTATTTGTGCTATAATCATTTCATCATCTCGGTATCTTCACTTTCTCTTAAATTTCTCTCCTGAATTCGGTTTCTCTCTTTTGTCTGCGATCTTTTTTCCTAGAACCGCGCACAGAAAGTATCCTCGCTAAAATAAGCCCGATAACTAACACCACAATACCCCCAATCAATCCATTAACAATATACGAGGAGATGTCTGACCCGTAGTTGATTAATTGGCTAAATGGGGGATTATAAACTGGCTCTTTTTCCTGAACGTGGTTCTCCTCTAGCTGTTTGTCAAGACCGTCGGGAAGACCATTCGAAACAGCAAAGTAAACGGGCACTAACACCGCAAAGAGGACAAAAACCCCTAGTAACCCGATCATCAGTGATTTGTTTCTTTTGTCAATCTGCACTGTCATCCTCCCATCTGTGTTGTCGGAACAGGCGTAATCGACAGCCGTTTGTCTTTCATAGTAAGGATAATGTCCGGCCGCACAGCTGCGATGTATGCGACGACTAGAACCGTTACAACCCCCTCGCCTATTCCGATGAACATATGCGTTATCCCCATTGCGGGGACAGCAATGTATAATGGAATGCCGAATTCGGGTGAGAGTGCCGCAGAGGCACCGAGTTCGAGCCCACAAGCGATGGCACCTATAACAACCGCGGCCCACGATGCGATGAATATAGCTATGTACGTTCCAGCTTTTCCCGACGTGATGGTTTTACCGGACATGTAAGTGGCGTATGCAACAAATGAGCTAATTATAGCCATGTTTAAGATGTTGAGGCCAAGCGCTGTTACGCCTCCATCGCCGAAGAGAAATGCTTGCACTATAAGGACTATCGTTATGATGACGACTGCGGCATAAGGGCCAAGAAGTATCGCAGCAAGCGCTGCGCCGACCAAATGTCCTGTCGTCCCCCCTCCTATAGGAAAGTTCAACATCTGGGCTACGAATATCCCCGCAGCAAGCACCCCTAATATGGGGATCTGCGTGTTGCCAAGAGTATCCCTTGTCTTTCTTGTTGCGTACGCTAAGATGGGTATTGCTATGATATACCCCAACACCCAGATGGGCGGGGCCATTATGCCATCGCCTATGTGCATCTCACAACTTCCCAATTAGTTATTACTATTTTTTAAATTAGTAATACCAAATATGTTATATATATAAATTCCGTAATACTGACCGTACCGTACTACTCGAGATGCTAAAGCATTACATACAAGATTGAATGAACTTGGACAGTACAACAGTG
Source organism: uncultured Methanomicrobia archaeon (assembly GCA_964557335.1). Taxonomy (GTDB): domain Archaea; phylum Halobacteriota; class Bog-38; order Methanoflorentales; family Methanoflorentaceae; genus DASPRZ01. Next base: position 4,268 of record CAZKZX010000118.1, read on the forward strand.
AGGCGGTACTTTAAAGGAGACAGATATGAGTTGTTACAAGTACTGGAAAAAGATTTCAGAGATAGCTGATTCTTTAACCACATACGATTGTACTGATTTTAAAAGCCGGCCTCTGGATGAGATCATACCCCTCCTTGATGCGATAGAAGTAATAGCCCACGATAGGACGATAGACTTTGATAAGGCCAGGCATATTCTGGGCAACAAAAAAATGAACAATGCCTTGGAGATCATTCGAAAGTTCTATGTTGCGGCTGGAACAAATTTGGAGATGCAAAACGCTCTTGACATATTAAAAGCTGAAGAACCGTGGGTGAAGTTAGAGTCTTTCCACTTCTATGACCGATACGCAATCCTAGTTCGCAATGAGGGGCGGCTTGCTAGCTTCTCAGCAGGGGATAGGGTCGTGTTTGTTGGCGGCGGGCCACTTCCATTAACGCTGATGCTGTTGAACGAATTTTATGGCGTGAAAGGGATCAGCGTCGAAATAGTGTCCGAGATGGCGAAGCTCTCCGAGCGGGTACTTGATAAGCTGGGGTTTAGTCCAGAAATCGAGGTCGTTTGCGGAGATGAAATCGCTCTATCGCATTTGCATTACGATGGAGTGATAGTGGCTGCGCTTGCAGAGCCTAAAAGGCGGGTATTCAGGAACGTTCGACGCTTAGTCGCCCCGGAGACAAAAATCCTCTACCGGACGTACAGCGGCATGAGGGCAATACTCTACACACCTGTGATTAAGGAAGACCTGGCAGGGTTTCAAGAGTTGGACAAGATACTACCGACGGGCAAGGTAAATAACACTTCTGTTCTGATCAGGAAGAAATTAGAGTAACCGGGAGCCGAACACGAGTATATGATGTCTGCACGCTAGTTAATGCACCTTAATTCGATAAAACAGCTTAAAGCCCTGCGTTCACCATGCTACTCCTTGATACTATTTTTACAGATCTTACAGCGTCGAACACATCGCCATGGTACTTTCATAGCGGTTACACTCGTAAGTGAAAAATCCTGCTCCTCCACTCTCATCACTGTAGTCCATTACTCTTCGCATATCTACGCTCAATGAGACAGGAGGGGGTGGCGTTGGTTTAGCGCTCTGCAAGAAGATTGTGGAGCGGCACGGCGGGAGTGTTAAGTGGCGTTTTAGTAATTACCGTTTCAGTAATTGGCATCGCATCGGGAATTATTGTTATCTTCGGAGCGTTCTCCGTGAAAAATAAGCCCGAAGGACGAACGACGTGGGGAGCGTTAATTTTAGCGTTCTCTCTACTAAGCTTGCTGAGCTTGGGGGGATTTTTAGTCGGGGCAATTCTTGGCATACTCGGCGGAATACTTGCTCTAGTTGAAAAATAGTTCAGAAAAATAGGAGCTACCCCGCGATACAGGCAAGCACGAACTTTTGACTGCTAGG
>CAZKZX010000119.1:0-5621 GCA_964557335.1 uncultured Methanomicrobia archaeon
CCTGATCCACCCGGCCACGACAGGCACCGGGCAGGCATCCTTTGCCACCGCCGTGCTGGTGCCGGTGATGCTGACCATCGAGGGCTCGCGGCTCACGGAGACCGGCGAGATCACCGGGGTTTCGGTGGGCGAGGTGGTGGCGGCGAAGCCCATCGTGGTATCGACAGTCCTGAAAAACACCGGGAACCACCACTACTACGGCGCGGTGAACCGATTGGCGGTCACCGATGGTGCGGGCAGGACCGTTGCGACGGCGGCGAGCGAGCCGTTCTCCCGGGCGGTGATCCCCGGCCAGTCCGTCCGGTTCGATACCGAACTCACCACCGGGCTCCCCATCGGCGCCTACACGGTGCAGTCCACGATGACGCTTGAGGACGGGACCGTGCTGGACACGGAGGGCACGTCTTTCACCGCGCAGGAAGAGTACATCCCGCCGTTCCAGGCGGCCGACGTGACGGTCAGCGCGGACAGCGCGGCGGTACTGGTCACTCCGGACGGGATCATCTCCGTCCGGTTCCCGGCGGGGGCGTTCCTCGCGGCCGGCACCGTCTCGGTGGCCCCCCACAGGGACGCCCTGCCCCCGCTCCCCTCCGGGATCGGGGCCGCCGCAACCACGTTTGACGTGGACGGCGTGATGGGGCTCCTCGCGAAGGACGCCACCGTCTCCGTCCGGTACTCCGACGCGGACCTGAAGGCTGCCGGGAACAATGCGGGAAAACTGGCGCTGGCCCGGTACGACCGGTCCGAGAGTGCGTGGACGGTGCTCTCCACGGCGGTTGACTCGAATGCCCGGACCCTGACCGCCACCACGAACCGGTTCAGCACCTGGGCTGTGGTGGTGACGGGCGGCGGGGCGGCCGCGGCCACGACGGCAGGCGAGGCGAAACCCTGGGGCATCCCCGGCTTCGGCGCGATGGCGGCCCTGGGTGCGCTGGGAGTGCTCGCCGTCGGTTTCCGGCGGGCGCGCAGGGAATAATTCCCCCACCGGGCCTTTTTTCGGAGTGCCGACCCTTCATGAATTTCCGGATTGCCATCGCATGGTCCCGGCTCATTTGTTTTCATTGAACCTGGTTTTCCATCCTTTTCCTGTGAATTGCCCGGCAATGGTATCGCCGTTGCGGGATTGGTATGGATGGAGGAGAGTCCCTCAACCAGTATCCTTAAGAAGAGGGACTGTAATCCGATGGGAGAAATCCCCGGCATCAACATTGTTCATTAGATTACATTAACAAAATCGAAAATGACAATATTTTTATTTGGACCTGTTGACTTTTCTTCGTTATTAATTATTTGACGGGAACTTCCCGTGAGGATGTTCTATGGCTGATGTGAGAGTGCAGAAAGCTTTGATTCTACTGCTGCTGGCAGGGCTGGTGCTGGTGCTTCCGGCCGCGGCAGCGGCAACGACGTCGCTCACCGTGAAGAAATTGGCGAGCGATGGAACGACGGTACTGGATTCGGAGACCGTGGACTATACCTGGATGATGAACAACCGACCCGTCGTGGGAGACGGGGTCACCCATTACTTCCACCAGGGGCCGGTCCTCCTGGATGATCCTGATGACGCAACCGAGCAGCTGCTGCGGTTCAATAAGGCTGAGGACAATAACATTCTGGAGAAGGACTATGGAGCCGTCAAAGGTACGAACCTGAAGGATCTCTGTGACCTGGTCGGCGGCATGAATGCCGGCGAGACGGTGGAGGTCCGGGCAACGGACGGCTTCTTCAAGACCTTCCCGTACGAGAATGTGTACACTCCTCCGGACCTCCAGGGGCCCATGGCGATTACCTGGTACTGTACCGGTATCAGTACCTGTACCGGGCCCTATCCGGATTCAGGATATGCAGACGGCATGCGCCTCGTCTTTTTCCCGGATGAAACGCTTGATCCCGACCCGAACCCGTGGGGAGAGAATTCATATGGCAACTGGGACATGCACGAGAGCATGCCCGAGGCTTACTGGTATTATTACTACGGGACCGGCACCCCGCCTGAGAAGTATCCCACCACGACGGGCTATACCGTCAAGTGGGTCAGTGAGATCATCATCCACAGCGACGACCCCGCGCCGGTCATGGACGTACTCTTTGACGGCACGGTGACCCTTGCGCCGTATCCGGCGACCTATGATCAGGTGGCGTATACCAGTGGGTTAACGTATGCGGTGAACGAGAGCAGTCCGATGGGAGCGCTCCATGCTGCCTCGGTTGCGGCCGGGTTCACGTACGGTGTGTCAGACAAGAATGTCGCTACCTCCGGGTCGCTGCTCGTGGACAACATTGACACGTATCTCTACCAGAAGACGCCCAGGAAGGCCTGGTACGCCTACGTGAATGATGTGTATAAGGACGGGTTTAACAACGCGGCCAATGGTCTGAACACCATCATTCTGAATGATGGCGACACGGTGGAGTTCTACTATGTCGATGGCGCCGTTGCCAACCCGACGGACCTCACTGCGGTGAAGGCAGCGGCCAGCGCCGCGGTGAAGACCGTGGCGTCCACGGGCGTCACACCCACGGACTGGTCCATTGTCCTTGATGGGGCGAAGACCGAGACCGTGACGAAGGCCTACTTTGAGGAAGGCCTGACTCACGCGTCCCACTACGGGGAGTATACGGATGCAAGTGGCACCTGGAGCGGGATGCCGCTGTATCTGCTCATCGGGATGGTGGATGACGATCCGGATCCCAGCGCGCCCCACTATGACTTCAACGATGTCCTCGCGGGGCTGGGTTATGACGTGAAGATAACAGCAAGCGACGGGTATACCGCCACCCTGAAGAGCGAGGACATCGCGGCCAACAAGGATGGCTTCATCGTTGCCAACAAGCTGAACGATGAATATCTGCCTCCAGACGATGGTGGTGTTCCACCCAAGCCGATCTGGCCCCTAATGCTGAAGGGTGATGGTGTCTTCGGTGGGAACCAGATAGGAGGAATCGAAAAGATCGAGCTCATTTCGATCCCGGAGCCCCCCTCGGGCTGGACGCTGAAAGTGAAGGGGACCATTACCGATACCATCACTCAGGAGGAGTTCGAGGCTGCGGTTGCCCACGGACACATGGCCAGCTGGACCGACAGTAAGGGTAACGTCTACTCCGGAGTCCCGCTCTATTACCTGGTGGGTGTGGCCGATGACTATGAGACCACGGACCACTGGACCTTTAACGACGCCCTGGCCGACACAAACTACGAGGTGCAGGTATGGGACCTGGACACGGAGGGCACGCCCCCGGATCCGTTCTCGGCATCCTTCTATAGTGTGGACTTTGCCAACAGTGACGCCTTCCTCCTTGCCAATATGAAGAACGGGGTTGAGCTTCCGGAGACGGAATACCCGCTCCGGCTGGTGGGCAGCGGCACCACGTCAGGAAGCCAGCGGGTCAGCAAAGTCGACGAGATCTGGATACCATCCCTGTTCACTCCGGACCCCGTGCCCGGAAGCTACAACCTGTACCTAGAGGGAAAAATCTCGGACGTCATCTCCCAGGCTGAGCTGGAAGCGGCCATCAACTGCCCAGAACACACGAGGACCGTGAGTGTCACCACAGGGGGAGCTACCTACCTCTACCGCGGTATCCCGCTCTGGTACCTGGCCGGCTGGGTGGATGACCGGATCCCGCATGGCGGCAATGCCTTCAATGCGGCCCAGGCCATTGCAGGCTACCGGATCATGGTGACGGATGTGGACACTGACCCGGATTACACCAGGGATTTCCAGAGCAGCGCGGTGGCGTGGAGCGACAGCTACATCGTAGCCAACGCGAGGAGTTCGGATGGAGGCGCGACGTTCGCTCCCCTCCCCTCCAGTGAGTGGCCGCTGCGTCTTGTCGGGCCCGGTGCCTCGGGCTCGCTGAGCGTGCGCGGTATCGACACCATCACGCTCACCGATTTCAGCGTGCCATCGGAGGCCCCAAAGCTCCACATCGTGAAGTATGACGGGACCACGATTGTGGACGAGGAATGGATCGACTACACCGAGATGATTGCCCAGTTCGATACCATCGGGGACGGTACCACCCAGTACAAGTTCCAGGCGGTCACCATGGATCCGGCGGATATCTGGGATTCCGACGAATCGTTTACCGAATCCAAGATTTCGAACGCGGTAAAGGGCACCCGGCTCTTGGACCTGGTGGGTCTCGTGGGTGACATGGGTGTTGGCACGGACCTGGTTCTCGTGGCTTCTGACGGCTACAAGACGACCCTGCCCTACACCAGTGTCCACACAACGACGGATATCCAGGCCCGGCAGGGTGACGCGATCCTTGCATGGTATGCCGATGGCAAGTATGTGCCAAGCTACGCAGACGGCATGCGGCTCTTCTTCATGCCCGATGACCACTTCTACGGCCAGTGGGACATGCACGAGACGATGCCGGCCGGCTACTGGCACTACTACTACCAGACCTACGCCCCACCCTCGCCCTACGCGCCGGGTATCCTCTACCCGTCTGCAGCCGGGCTCTCGGCCAAGTACATAACCGAGATCCGGGTCTACTCGACCCCCGAGACAACGTGGAACCTCCTGCTGGACGGCACCCGTGTGGGCGGAATCACGTACACGGTGGCCAAGACCTACTTCGAGGCCGCCCTGGCCTGCCAGATGGGGGCGAACCACGAGGCCAGCTACACCGATTCCAGCGGCAATGTCTGGATCGGCATGCCCCTCTGGTTCCTCCAGGGATTCGTGGACGATGCCGACCAGCATTCCAACAATGCGTATAACGAGGAGCTGGCACTGCAGGGCTATGATATCATCGTGAAGGCATCTGATGGCTACAGCAAGACCTTCAGCAGTGTCGAGACGGTCCGGAGTGACGGGTACATCGTGGCCAACACGCTGAACGGGTACCATATCCCGGCGACCGATCCCAGCTGGCCACTCCGGCTTGTCGGAAGCAGTGTACCCAAGAGTAACAATGTCAAGAAGGTCAGTGAGATCGTCCTGAACCTCCGGCCCAAGATCGACTCGCTGACCGTCCCGACGACCCCGGTGCTCACGACTGGTTCCGCGACGGCAACAGCCGCCTTCACCGACCCGTATGACACCCACACGGCGGTCTTTGACTGGGGCGACGGCCTGACGTCCGCTGGCCTGGTGGATGAGACAGCCCACACGGTCACCGGCACCCATACCTACGCCCAGCCCGGGTTCTACACCGTGAGTGTGACCCTGATCGACAGCATGGATATCACGGCCACGGCCACCAGCGAGGGAACGGTCATCGTCTACGACCCGAAGAGCGGGTTCGTGACGGGTCTCGGGAGCATCAAGTCACCTGCTGGTGCCTACACGGCCAATCCATCCCTCACCGGCCCTGCGACGCTGGAGCTCCTGGCCCGGTACCCGGTGGTGATTAACAGGCCCTTCACCGGTGTGACCGCCTTCCAGTTCGTGAAGGCGAAGATGGCCTTCCGGTCCACGTCCTATGACTGGCTGGTGATCCAGAAGGAGGCCAAGAAGGCCTTCTACAAGGGGAGCGGGAAGATCGGCGGGAAGGGTGACTACGGCTTCCTGGTGGCAGTGATCGACGGCGGGTCGAGACCGGCCCTTGACAGGTTCCGGATCAAGATCTGGAACAAGGCAAACGGTGCCGTGATCTACGACACCCAG